>JAYTRS010000416.1:0-10714 GCA_043746065.1 Bacteroidota bacterium
ATTCCCACACGTTTTTCGTTAATGTCAAAACCAATAACTTTTACCTTTTTAGCAAAAGCTAATGCAATTGGTAAACCTACATAACCCAAGCCTATAACAGCTATTGATGCTTTTTTGTCGAGTATATCTTTATGAATTCCCATAATTTTTTTGATGATTGTTTTAATATATAATTTTTTGATGGCTAAATTAAGTTCGTCAAAGCCTAATTTTTAATAACTTCTTTTGGTCTTAAAGCATAAATGCGTTCAATAATATCTACTACTTTTAAGCCCTCTAAGGCATTGGTGGTGATTTTATTTTTACCGGTAATAGTATCTACTACATTTTCAATAACGTTGTGATGATTATTTGCAGAGCCCTTGTAAGCGCCGTAATCGTTGGCTGGATTTGTTTCGGCTAAAGTAGGCATGGTATAATCTTTAATATTACACACATCTATTTGATCCATATATTGCCCACCAACTTTTACACTACCCTTGCTACCAATAATGGTAAGCGATGATTCTAAATTTTTATCATAAACAGCTGTTGAGTAATTAATACTACCCATACCTCCGTTTACAAAATCAAAACTCACAAAACCGCTGTCTTCAAAGGCGGTAGATGTTTGATGATTAAAATCGGCAAATTTTGCTTGTATATTTATAATATCGCCAAACACCCAATACATAATATCTATCCAATGGCTAAATTGTGTAAATAAAGTGCCGCCATCTAAATCTTGCGTACCCTTCCAACCACCTTTTTTGTAGTAACGTTCATCTCGGTTCCAGTAACAATTTAATTGCACCATATACACATCACCAATTATTTTTTTATCTACAATTTCTTTTAACCATACACTTGGTGGCGAATAGCGATTTTGCATCACACAAAAAACGGTTTTACTATGTGATAATGCCGAGTAAATTATTTTTTCGCAATCGGCTTTGCTCAAAGCCATTGGTTTTTCAACTACAACATGTATGTTATTTTCTAATGCTTTTAAAGCGTGTTCGGCATGTAAACCATTGGGTGTACATACGTTTATTACTTCAATATCTTTATGGTTAGCTAATAATTCATCAATTGAATGATAAAATTTTTCTTGTAAGTTTTCTAAACCTAAACTTTCTATTGGTTGAGCATCGCATACCGCAATTAACTCACAATTAGGATTACGACGCACCATTTCGGCATGGCGTTTACCTATATGCCCTTGACCAATTACGGCAAATTTTATTTTACTCATACTTTGTTACCGTATTATTTTCTAATTTATATTTCTCACCACTCTCTATACAAATGGCGTTTCCGTCTTTATCAAAGTCTAATTTATGTCCAAATTCGCTCATCCAGCCTGTTTGTCGGGCAGGGTTGCCAATTACTAAAGCATAATCAGGCACATTTTTAGTTACCACTGCCCCTGCGCCAATAAATGCAAACTTACCAATATCGTGTCCGCATACAATAGTGGCATTAGCGCCAATACTAGCCCCAGTGCCAACGTGTGTTTTAGCGTATTCGTTTTTACGATTTACAGCACTGCGCGGGTTAATAACATTTGTAAACACCATACTGGGACCTAAAAACACATCGTCGTCGCAAGTTACACCCGTATAAATAGATACATTATTTTGTACTTTAACGTTTTTTCCTAAAACTACTTCTGGCGATATTACTACGTTTTGCCCAATATTACAATTATTGCCCAAAGTACAATTTGGCATAATATGGCTAAAATGCCATATTTTAGTGCCTTTGCCAATGGTGCAGCCGTCATCAATAAAGGCTGTTGGGTGGGCGTAAAAAATAGTAGTATCCATAGTTATAAAAAAGGATTACAAAAATATAAAAAACAATGGTTTAACACTATAAATTTGAGTAAATTATCTACTAAAAAAACAAATAATAGCAACAATAAATTAATATATTTAACGTTTAAATACATTATGATTAATTACAAAAAATACCTTCCACACACAATAGCAATACTGGTTTTTGCAATTGTTACTTTAATTTATTTTAAACCCTTATTAAGCGGTAAAGAATTAAGGCAAGATGATATTGCCCGCCACAAGGGCATGAGCAAAGAAATTGCCGATTACCGTACCGAAAATAAAGCCGAACCTTTATGGACAAACTCCATGTTTGGCGGTATGCCTGCCTATCAAATATCCACCCTTTACCCAAGTAATTGGATAGCAAAATTAGATAATGTGTTTAAATTATTTATACCCTTGCCCGCAGGTTATGTGTTTTTATACTTTTTAGGATTTTTTATTTTATTATTATGTTTAGATGTAAACCCTTGGCTGGCTTTAATTGGTGGCTTAGCTTACGGACTAAGCTCGTACTTTTTTATAATTTTAGAAGCAGGCCATAATTCAAAAGCTAACGCCTTGGGCTATTTGCCAGCTTTGTTAGGCGGTGTTATTTTATTGTTTAGGGGCAAACATGGGCTTGGCTTAGCTGTTACTACCTTGTTTACAGCTATGGAATTAAACACTAACCACGTTCAAATTTCGTATTACGGTTATATTTTAATTGGCTTTGTAATTGCAGGTTATTTTTTAACGGCAGTTAAACAAAAACAATTGCCCACATTTTTTAAAGCGGTAGTGTTTTTTGTTATTGCATCGCTAATAGGCGTAATGCCTAATGCAGGCAATTTAATGACAACGAACGAATATGGCAAATACAGCACACGCGGTAAAACCGAATTAACCATTAATTCAAATTTAAAATCAAACGACGATAATACAACCAGTGGTTTAGATAAAAATTATGCTACACAATGGAGCTATGGTATTGGCGAAACCTTTACCTTTTTAATACCTGATTATAAAGGTGGCGGAAGTGCAGCCATTGGCAATGTTTACCCCGACGCATTAAAAAAAGTAAATCCCGATTACCGCCAACAAATTGGTGGTAGCAGTGCTTACTTTGGCGACCAACCCTTTACAAGTGGGCCAGTTTACATAGGTGCTATTATTATTTTACTTTCGGTTTTAGGTATGTTTGTAATAAAAAATTCTATAAAATGGCCCATATTTTTTGCAACACTATTAACAGTTGCCTTAGGTTGGGGAAGTAATTTTATGGGTTTAACCAACCTATTTATGAATTACGTACCCGGCTATAATAAGTTTAGAGCCGTGGCTATGATTATGGTTATTGCAGAGCTAACATTACCCTTACTAGCAATATTGGCCATTAACGAAGTAATAAAAATTAAAAATTGGGAAGATAAAATAAAATTAAACCTTATTAAAAAAGAAATTAGTTTAAAGAAAATTTTAATTATTTCGGTAAGTATTGTAGGCGGTTTTTGTTTATTGAGTTGGATAATGCCCGATATGTTTAACAGCTTTACTGCAACTGGAGAAGAAGAACAAATGGTTAGACAAGCGGTGCAGGCAGGTAATCCCGAAGCACAAGTGCGCCCCGTTATTGCCGAAATAATGCCACAATTAGAAATTGCCAGAAAAGCTATTTTTAAAGCAGATGCTTTACGTTCACTCATTTTTATTGTATTGGGGTTTGGCGCTTTATTTTTATATTTTACAAATAAGTTAAAAAAAGAATTATTTTTTGCAGCCATTGGTTTGTTTATTGTGATTGATTTATGGACAGTAGATGCACGTTATTTAAACGATAAATCATTTGTAACAAAAGAACAAAACTTACAAAGTATTGTTACTAAAAGCCTTGCCGACGATGAAATTTTAAAAGACCCAAGTTTAGATTACCGTGTTTTAAATTTAACCGTAAGTACCTTTAACGATGCCCAAACTTCATACTATCATAAATCAATTGGTGGGTATCATGGCGCTAAACTAAAACGTTATGCCGAATTAATTGATTTTCATATTGATAAAGAATTGGATTTATTTAAAAATAATGCTGGCAAAGCCTTTGCTAACGATAGTTTATTAAACAATTTAATGGGACAATTACAAGTAATTAATATGTTGAACACCAAATATTTTATCATTCCGGGTGGAGACCAACAAGGCAATATTCCATTAACAAATAAACAAGCTAATGGTAACGCTTGGTTTGTTTCTAGTTTAAAAACAGTGGCTTCGGCAGATAGCGAAATTGTTGGGCTTTTTAATATAAACACAAAAACACAAACCATCGTTAACCAAAAGTATCAAAGCGAATTAGGTTTAAAAAGCACTTACAATGCAGGAGGAACGATAAAATTACTTTCATACAAGCCAAACGATTTGCAATATGAAAGTGATAACAGTCAAGAAGGATTTGCCGTATTTTCTGAAATTTATTATCCAAAAGGTTGGAACGCTTATATTGATGGACAGTTAAAACCTCACGCAAACGTAAACTATGTTTTAAGGGGCTTAAACATTCCAGCTGGCAAACACAAAATTGAATTTAAGTTTGAGCCACAAACCTACAAAACTGCCTCTACCATTGCTGTGTTGGGCTCTATTTTAGTATTGTTAACCATTGGGCTTGGCTTGTATTTAAACAAAAAGAATACTGTTATTGTTAGTTAAAACAAATAAAATTTTTAAAATAAAATTAAAGATTTAAAATAATCGTATTAACTTTATAAAACAAAATAAGTAATAAATTAAAAACACAAAATTATGGCATTAGAAATAACAGACGCAAACTTTGAAGAGTTAGTATTAAAAAGCGATAAACCCGTATTAGTAGATTTTTGGGCAGAGTGGTGTGGCCCTTGCCGTATGGTTGGCCCAGTGGTTGAAGAAATGGCTAAAGAATATGAAGGCAAAGCCGTTATTGGTAAAGTAAATGTTGATTTAAACTCAAACATTAGCGCAAACTACGGTATCCGTAATATCCCTACTTTATTATATTTTAAAAACGGACAAGTAGTAGATAAACAAGTGGGTGTAGTGCCTAAAGCTACATTAGCGGCAAAGTTAGATGCTCAAATGTAATTTTTTAAATTACTTTTCAGCTTTATAAATAGCAGCTACTCCAAAACTTAAACTTTTATACGACGTATTTTTGTAGCTAATTTTATTTAAAATAGCTACAAAATTTTGGTTGTTTGGAAACGCCTTTACACTCTCTGTTAAATAGCTATAAGCACGGTTATCTTTAGAAAATAGTTTGCCTATAAAAGGCGTTATGTACGAAAAATAAAAGGTATAAACGGTTTTTACTAGCCAATTGGTTGGGTAAGCAAACTCTAAAATAACGAGTTGCCCTCCTGGCTTTAAAATGCGGTACAAGTTACTTAAGCCCTTTTCTAAATTTTGAAAGTTGCGTACACCAAAGCCTACAACAATAGCGTCAAAAGTATTATCGCTATAAACAAGTGTTTCGGCATTACCAGTTTCAAGTGTAATTAAAGCATCTAGTTTTAAGTTTTTTAATTTTACTCTTCCAGAATTCATCATGCCTTCACTTATATCTACTCCTATAATTTTTTGTGGATTTAGTTTGGCGCATTCAATGGCAAAATCTGCCGTACCTGTAGCAACATCTAAAATTACTTGAGGGTTTTTATCAGCAATTAACTTTACGCATTTTTTACGCCAGCCTTTGTGAATGCCTAAAGAAAGTAATGAATTTAAAAAATCGTATCGCCCAGCAATGTTATCAAACATTTGCGCCACCTGTTCTTTTTTTTCTTCAGATGTTTTATAGGGGGTTATCGTATCGTGTTCCATTGTATTTTACAAATATACGTAGAACAAATAATACTATGTTTAGTTTAATTTATAATCATTAAAACTATTGTTAATTGTAGAAATTAGCCTTGCTTTTCGACCTTATTAAAATTATGAGCATTCTATACTTATCGCACAAAATCAAGCTTTAAGGCTTCTTCTAAAAGTTGTTCTTTATTAATGGGCACTACACCAATTTGTTCGCACACTAAGCCACCCGATAGGTTTGAAATAGCGGCCATTAAAACATCGTTACACTCTAGTGCCCTACACAAAGCGGCTACACTTATCACCGTATCGCCAGCGCCACTCACATCGGCAATGCTGCGCACATGGGCCAAAATATGTTCTTTTTGTTTACGCGAATTTGTTATAACTCCTTTTTCGGCTAAGGTTAATAAAACGGTTTCGGTTTTTTGTTTAACTCTAAAACTACTTACCGCACGTTGCAATTCTTTTATATTACTGCCACTAATATCTAATTTTAAACCTTCGCGTAATTCTTTTAAATTGGGTTTAAATAAACTTACACCTTTATAAGAATTAAAATTTTTCTTTTTAGGATCAACGCAGGTTGGAATACCTTTACTTTTTGCTAACTCCACTACTTTGTTAATGAGTTTGGTATTAATTAAGCCCTTGTTATAATCTTCAAAAATGATAACATCAATTCTATCGTGATTAATAATGTACGAAATTAGGGTAATTAATTGTTGCGTTTCTGAAGGCGTAATATCCTCTTCAACCTCCTCATCTACTCGTAATAACTGTGTGTTGTTACCAATAACACGGGTTTTAACGGTTGTAATTCTATCTCTACATTTTAAAATACCCTTTTGGCTTAGTTTTTGTGTTTTAAGTAAATCTAAAAAAGCTTGACCTTCAAAATCAACGCCAATAGCCGAACATAAAATTGGTGTTGCGCCCATGGCCTGTATGTTTAAGGCTACATTTGCTGCGCCACCTAACCTACGTTCTTTTTTTGTAACGGCTACAATAGGTACTGGGGCTTCGGGCGAAATACGATTTACTTTGCCCCATAGGTAAGCATCAATCATTACATCGCCAATAATCAAAACATTTAAGTTGCTAAACGATTTAAATAATTCGCGAACATGTTCTTTTTTAATGGAATATTTTTTCATTTTAAATTAAAAAAACTTAGTTAAGTTTTGCTAAGGCATTTTTCATGCGTGTTAAGGCTTCTGTTAATTTATCTTCGCTGGTGGCATAACTAAAACGAATGTATATATCATCGCCAAAAGCTGCCCCCGGAACTAATGCTACGTGTGCTTCATCTAATAAATACATAGATAAATCGGTAGCGTTATTAATAGTATAAGAATTATATTTTTTGCCAAAGTAATAACTTACTTCGGGATACACATAAAATGCGCCTTGAGGCAAATTGGTTTTAAAGCCAGGTATGTCTTTCATTAATTTTAAAACTAAATCTCTACGTTTTAAAAATTCGTTACGCATAGGTTCAATGTAGGTTTTATAATCTAACTCCATGGCTTTGTGCATGGCCTTTTGCGTAATGCTACACGTGGCTGATGTAAATTGCCCCTGCATTTTATCGCAAGCTTGGGCTAACCATTTTGGAGCTGCCATAATGCCACCTCGCCAGCCCGTCATAGCAAAGCCTTTGCTAACACCATTAATGGTAATTACCCTATCTTTTATAAAATCAAATTGAGCAAAACTTTGGTGCCCGCCTACAAAATTAATATGTTCGTAAATTTCATCACTTAAAATATAAAGTTCATCGTGTTTGGCCACAACGTCCGCTAAGGCTTTTAACTCCTCTTTAGTATATACACTTCCTGTTGGGTTGCAGGGCGTACTTATCATTATTAATCGGGTTTTTGGTGTTATAGCAGCTTGCAACTGCGCAGCAGTAATTTTAAAATCGCTATCAATAGTTGTGTTAATTATTTTTGGAGTTCCTTCGGCTAATTTTAAAATTTCTAAATAACTTACCCAAAATGGGGCAGGAATAATAACTTCATCACCTGGGTTTACCAAACACAAAACTGCATTAGCAATGCTTTGTTTGGCACCTGTGCTTACCACAATTTCATCAGGTGTGTAGGTTAAATTATTATCGCGTTTAAATTTTTCGCAAATGGCTTGGCGTAATTCTACATAACCGCTAACGTGTGTATAATAGCTAAAATTATCATCAATCGCTTTTTTAGCAGCGTCTTTTATTATTTGAGGGGTTGGAAAATCAGGTTCACCTAAACTTAAACTTATAATATCAACACCTTGTGCTTTTAGTTCGCGACTTTTACGAGCCATTGCAATGGTTTGCGATTCTGAAATTTGATTTATTCTATTTGATAAATGTGCCATAAACAAATTGTTTAAGCAAATCTAATAAGATTTTTAATACCACACAGCTATTTTATGAGCGATTTAACGACTGTTGTTGTTTAATAATTATAACACGTTATTTATCATCCATTCTATCAACTCTATTTACACCTTTTACCTTTTTTAAGTTTATGATTAAATGGTTTAAATGTTTTGTATCGTGCACGTAAACCATAATGGTACCTTCAAAAAGGCCACCATCGGTATCAAAACTAATGCTACGCATGTTAATATTGTTTTCGTTAGATATTATTTTTGTAATATTATTTACAATGCCTAACTCATCGGTACCAATAATTTTTATACCTGCTAAAAACGAAATTAATTGGTCGTTTAACCATTTGGCTTTTACAACCCTATACGCATAATTAGATAAAAGTTTTAGGGCGTTAGGGCAATTTACACGATGTATTTTAATGCCCTCACCCACGGTTACAAAACCAAACACATCATCGCCCGGTATTGGGTTACAACAGGGCGATAGCTTATAATCTAGCTTTTGCATATCATCGCCAATAACCAGCATATCGCTACTGCCACGAGCGTTGGTTACAAGCTGTTCAATTTTTGGTGCACTCGATTTTTTATGTGCCTTTTGAGGCGCTTCTTTAAAGCGAATAAATAATTTAATATCTTTTACATCAATATTACCAAGGGCAGCGCGGTAAAATAATTCTTGCGACGAGGGGAGTTTTAAAAAACTACAAAAATCGTTTACGTTTTGTAGGGTATAATCAAGTTTACACTTATAAAACTTACGCTCTAAAATTTCTTTACCGTCTTCCGAAACCTTTTTGCGATGTTCTTTTAAACAGTTTTTTATTTTAGATTTTGCCTTTGCTGTAATTACAAATTTTAACCAATCTTCTTTTGGAGTTTGTTTGCTACTGGTTAAAATTTCAATTTGATCGCCACTTTTTATTTCGTAATTTAACTGTACTAATTTGTGGTTTACCTTTGCGCCAAGGCAATGCTCGCCCACCTTGGTATGAATTTCAAAAGCAAAATCTAAAGCTGTAGCGCCAATGGGTAGGGTTTTCATATCGCCTTTTGGGGTAAAGGCAAATAGCTCATCGCTAAATAAATTTAATTTAAAATCATCAATAAATTCGAGGGCGTTAGGATCGGGGTTTTCTAACATTTCGCGAATGCGTAATAACCAATTTTCTAACTTACTTTCTTTATCAACGGCACTTTCTTTATACTTCCAATGGGCAGCAAAACCGTTTTCGGCCATTTCATCCATTCTAACAGTGCGTATTTGCACTTCTACCCATTGACCATTGGGGCCCATAACGGTGGTGTGTAAGCTTTCGTAACCATTGCTTTTTGGGGTGCTTATCCAATCGCGCAGGCGCTCAGGGCTTGGGTGATAAAAATCGGTAATAATAGAATACACTTTCCAGCAATCTGATTTTTCTTGCTCAAGTGGTGTATCAATAATAATGCGAATGGCAAAGAGGTCGTAAATTTCTTCAAAGGCTACATGTTTAGTTTTTATTTTATTGTAAATACTAAAAATAGATTTTGGCCTGCCAAAAATTTTAAAGTTAAAACCTTGTTCGGTTAAAATATCTTTAAGAGGCTCAATAAACTTGGTAATAAATTTTTTACGTTCGGGTTCGCTTTCTTTTAATTTTACGGCAACATCGTAATAGGCTTCGGTGTTGGTGTATTTTAAACCTAAATCTTCTAGCTCAACCTTAATAGTATTTAAACCTAAGCGGTGCGCCAATGGGGCATATAAAAATAACGTTTCGCTGGCTATTTTTATTTGCTTATCGCGTTTCATGTGCTCAAGGGTGCGCATGTTGTGCAACCTATCGGCTAGTTTTATTAATATTACGCGAATATCTTCGCTCATGGTTAATAAAACTTTTCTAAAATTTTCGGCTTGTATAGATGAGGAGTTATCAATTACTTCCGAAATTTTTGTGAGTCCGTTTATAATTTTAGAAACCTTTTCGCCAAACAAGCCTTTTATATCATCAAGGGTTAAATCGGTATCTTCAACGGTATCGTGCAACAGGGCGCATACAATACCGGTGGTGCCCAAGCCAATTTCTTCGGCACAAATTTGCGCTACCGCAATGGGGTGGTAAATGTATGGTTCGCCACTTTTGCGGCGTATTTCTTTATGTGCTTCAACGGCTACCTCAAACGCTTTGCGAATGGTTTCTTTATCGGTTTTTTCTAACTTACGTTTAGTAGCTTTTATTAAAAGTTTGTAGCGTTTTAGTATTTCTTTACGTTCGGCTTCTAAATCTATTTGCATAATTAATAGTACAATATAGTTTTAAAGGTATTATTTTTACTAGATATTAAAAACTATTGAAGATTTTTTTATACATATATTATTTTTTTAGGTCGGTTTTTATGCGTGGTGCAGTTAACACGTTTAAACTTTTAAAGGCCGAGGGGCTGTACGAAAAACAATTTGGCATAGCAACGGCCTCAATTAAAAAAAGTAACTCTAAGCAGTTTTACCATTACCAAGGTGCTAGTTATTGGGTATTATTAAAAATTTTGCCCCAACTGTGTAAGCAAACGCCCAATTTTACTTTTTTTGATATTGGCTGCGGTAAAGGCAGAGCCGTTTTTGTAGCCGAAAGCTGTGGTTATAAAAATTTGGTAGGTATAGATTTAGATAACGAACTAATTACAGCAGCTAATGATAA
>JAYTRS010000417.1:0-3469 GCA_043746065.1 Bacteroidota bacterium
ATTTTCTTTAGGGTCGTTGAGTAACTCTTTTGCTTTTTCTAAATCGTAATCATCGTTACCTGTGCGCTTGTATGTACCAGCAATAGGGTGTATTTCGGCTTCGTGTTTGCTAATTACTAATTGTGCTTCGGGCGATGAGCCAAATAATTTAAAATTACCTAAATCAAAATAAAATAAATAGGGCGATGGATTAATATTTTTCAAGGCACGATATACGTTAAAATCATCGCCCGTAAATGTTTGCGAAAACCTACGCGATAATACCAATTGAAACACATCGCCATTTTGGCAATGCCCCTTAGCCTTTTTTACCATGGTTCGGTAAGCATCATCGGTTAAAGAACTTGTTGTTTGGCTTGTTGTATTAAAATTAAATTGGCGGTGAAAAAGGCATTGTATCTGCTCTTCAACGGTTAATAATTGTTGTTTTGCTTCTTCTTCAGAAACATGATGACTAATAACCGTTAAGGTGTTAGTAGTATGATGAAACACTAAAATAATGCCATACACGCTATATAATAATTCAGGAATATCAACAGCTTTAGCGCCGTTACTAAGACTAATATCTTCGGCATAATTAATGCAATCGTAACCCATATATCCAAATATACCTGCGTAGCAAAATGGTAAATTTTGTGTATCAAATATAAATTGTTCTTTAAAAGCAATTAATTTTTTTAAAATATTTCCCGAATCGTTAGTAATGTTTTCTTTAATAATGGTACCATTTATTTTTGTATTAAATACAGATTGATGTAGCGATACCGTTGCTAATGGATTTAAGCAGATGTACGAATAATGCCCATCTTTACTGTTGTAATCCGAACTTTCTAGCAACAAGGGATTTTGATATAAATCTCTTAACGCCAAATATAAGGCCACTGGTGTTTTAGTATCGGCTAGTAGCTGTGTTGTATGTGTGTGTAATTTCATAAAAAATATTTATTAAAAAAAAAAAGCCCGCTGTTTTGTGAACAGCGGGCTTGGGATATGCCTTTATAAGAATATAAATCTTAGCTACTCACAACAGTTGTTGAAAGCCACCACCAAAATTTATTTACTACTTGAGTTTTCATTTAATGGTACAAATATAAAAAGTATTTTTTAGTATGCAAATTATATTTAGAAAAAAGTATTTGTTTATATTTTGTTAAAGTAATAAAAAAGCATACCGCTATATTTAGCTTTTTAAATATAACGTATGATTGATTTTAGTAGAGCGCAATTAACTCATTTTGCAATTAATTTTGTTGGTAATAAAGGTTTAGGTGAAGAACTTACCCTTAGCCAAAATCTTATAGAATTTAAAGATGACTTTGTAAAAGAAACCTTATTGCGTTATTTTTTACAACCCTTTAAAACCGACATCTATTATCAATTTAAAGGCAAAGTAGATATTAGCCTTGCCAGTGTTGCCAATGCTGCCGAAGATTTATTTAAAAGTCAAAGCCAATTTATAAATCACTCCCAACAATTGGCACAACATTTATACAACCAAAGCAATCACCCAAAAATTAAAGGGGGCGAATTTTATGTATGTTATTTTAAAGATGCCGTGGTTGATGGAGAATTATGTGATGCCATTGGTTTATTTAAAACCGAAAATAGAGAAACATTTTTAAAAGTATTTCAGCATGTTGATACCTTTGATGTAGATTGTGATAACGGTATAAATATTAATAAATTAGATAAAGGCTGCCTAATATTTAATACCGATAAAAAAACTAATTACAAGTTAAGCATTATTGATACCAATAATAAAATTGCCGAATGTGCTTTGTATTGGGAAGAAGATTTTTTAAATGCAACCATAAAACCAAACGGCTATTATTTTACTAAAAACTTTATAGATGCTTCTCGGGGTTTTTGCGAAGAAATTTTAACAGAAACAAATAACGTTGCCAAGCCCGACCAAATGATGATGCTAAACAAAAGCACCTCCTATTTTAAAGATAAAGAAAAAGTAAACGTGGCCGATTTTGAAAAAGATGTATTAGTTGAACCCGATTTAATTACCGCCTTTAAAGAGTATAGAAACGATTTTAATAAACGTTTAGATTTAACCGCCGTTGAAGAATTTGATGTAAGCCAAACAGCCGTTAAAAAAAATAATAAGTATATGAAAAGTGTAGTTAAACTAGATAAAAATTTTCATTTATACATTCACAGTAGGCACGATTATGTTGAGCGAGGTTATGATGATGAAAAAGGACTTAAATACTATAAATTATTTTACGTAAACGAAGTTTAGTTTTTTTTAATGCAACACACAACTAAAATAGTAAGTACCATTTTTAAGCTAGGCATTGTAAATGCTTTGTTGTGTATGTTGTGTTTTTTATTAATTTTTAAAATTGGTAACTTACAAGTAGATGTTTCGTTTTTAATACTATCGGTTTTTATTTGTTTTATTGTAAGTTTTATTGTGCTGTATTATTTTTATTACGTGAAGTTGGCAAAGCGTATAAATTTATTAACCGAAAAAATTCGTCAACGTTTTTTAACAAAAGAAATTCCGCAAAAACAAAACCAGTTAGAAGAGCCAGATAGCCTTATTTTATTAGAAAATAAAGTAGATTATTTAATTGAATTGCGCCAAAAAGAATTAAAACATTTTGATAATTTAGATAGTTACCGTAAAGAGTATTTAGGTAATGTGTCGCACGAACTTAAAACCCCTGTATTTAATATACAAGGCTATGTTGATACACTTTTAAACGGAGGTTTAGAAGACGAAACTATTAATATGGATTACCTAAAACGTGCCGAAAAAAGTATAGATAGATTAATACATATTATTGACGATCTTGAAACCATTACTCAGCTTGAAAGTGGCGAATTGCATTTAGATATAGATACCTTTGATATTGCCACCCTTTGTAAAGATATATACGCAGCACTAGAATTAAATGCTGCCAAGCGAAATATAAAATTAGAATTATCGAAAAAATACGATAAACCCGTTTACGTTAAAGCCGATAAATTTAGAATACGCCAAGTGCTTGTAAACCTAATTACCAATAGTATAAAATATGGTAACGATAATGGCACCACCAATATTGCTTTAAACTATTTAAATAACGATGTTGTAATTGAAATAAGCGATAATGGTGATGGTATTGAACCCCAACACCTACCCCGATTATTTGAACGCTTTTACCGTATTGATAAAGGCCGCAGCCGCGAACAAGGTGGCACAGGCTTGGGCTTAGCCATTGTAAAACATATAATTGATGCGCATCAAAAATCAATTAAAGTGCAAAGCCAACCAAAAAAAGGTACTACCTTTACCTTTTCGCTTAATGCCAGCGAGGAAGGGTAGATATTAATTTATTTTTTGTTTCTAATTTTATTACTTTTAAACCGTGGTAAATATTGGTACAAACATAAACACAGCAGCAAACTTTTTACAACAAAATAAATTAGTTGCTATACCTACCGAAACCGTGTATGGTTTGGCTGCAAACGC
>JAYTRS010000418.1:0-3469 GCA_043746065.1 Bacteroidota bacterium
GAGGATGTATTGCCACTTAAAAAAACATTTCCTGTAACATCTGTGGTGCAAAAATATCCGTAATTATTTAAAGTACCGCCATAATACGTAGCCCAAATACGAGCACCATTGGTTGTAAATTTTACTAAAAAGGCATCTACATTTCCGTTTAAATTTGGTTGATGCGCACCAATGGTAGCAATGCCTGTGTTAGAATCGGTATAGCCACTCATGTAAACATTTCCGGTATTATCAATAGCGCAAGCCGAGCCCACATCTAGTGTAGCGCCACCGTAATAGGTGCTCCATAGCCGCAAACCGTTAGTAGTAAATTTTGCTAAATAAGCATCGTTTGTGCCACCAGCATAACTGCTTTGGTAACTGCCTGTGGTGGCTATATTTGTACCAGTGTTAGATTGCGTATAACCGCAATTAAATACATTACCACTTGCATCGGTAATGCAACCATAATTATAATCAATTAAAGCGCCACCATAATAAGTACCCCAAATACGCAAGGCAGGGTCGATGATTAGAGGTAATTGTTTGTTGTAATTTTTAACTAAAAAACTAACACAATTATTTTTTAAAACCCATTTTGTTTTAATTATTGTATTGCCTTGATAGGCTATTGGTGCTTGTTCTACAATAGTTCCTAAAGGAGTTTTAATATGTAACTCACCATTTTTAGTTATTAAAATAGATTGTGCGCCATTAATTTGCAATTGAATAGTGTTTGGGTTTGCATTTGGCTGTACTATAAAATCGTATTTTAAATTGCCTTTGTGCGAATACCATTTTAAATCAATGCCTTCATATAAATTTTTATACAACAGTGTTTCATACGATTTTACATCTGTAACGCCATTAGGGCAGGCCGCATTGTAATAATTTGTATAATCGTTTAAAGCTTGGCCCGTTTGTATGCTACAATTTTTGTTGGCGTTGAGCCAGTTTACATCTACTCTATAAATAGTAGTTTCTGTGGCATATTTTATTTTTTGTTTTGTCTTTAAATCTTCAACTAATTTAAATGCCGTTGGTTTAGATAGCTGATACGAAATGCCATTATTTTTTAAGTGGTACACTAGCTCATTCATACTACCGCTAAAAAGCACATTATTATTGGGTATGAAGTGTTGGTTATATACTTGTCCTTTGTTTTCGGTAAAAATAATAGCACTTGTTTTTACTTTATTTTGAGAAAAAATAGAGTGATAACAAAAAGTAAAAAAAAATATTATTTTTAATGTGCGCAAGCTGCTTGGTAGTTAACTAACCCAAATTTAGTGAATTATGGCTTTAAAAACAAGGTTATGTATTTAGATTCGTTTATACTAAAATTAAATTCCTCTATTTTTTTTATATAATTCATCTTTACGGCGCATGCGCTCCTGCCTGCGTTGGCCACCTAATTGTAGTTTACTATTTTTTGCTTTCTTTTCGTGAAAAGCACCTGTCTTAACTTCTAATTTTGGTATTTTTTTAAGATTTTTATCTCGTTTTACAGGCTTTTCGTCAGCCGTTAATACGTCAGATATTTCAACGGCTTTGGGTAAAGGTGTTGCTTTTATTTTTTTATTCATTAGCAACTCAATTGCTTTTTGAAATTGTTTTTCTACTTCACTTACAAAAGTAATACTTGCACCAATTTTATCAGCTCTACCTGTTCTACCAATTCGATGAATATAATCTTCTGGGCTTTGTGGGGTATCAAAATTGATAACGTGTGTTACTTCAGCAATATCTAAACCACGGGCTATAACATCGGTAGCAATTAGCACGCGCGATATTCCTTTTTCAAAATCTTGTAATGCCGCAAAGCGCTGTGGTTGTGTTTTATTTGAGTGTATAATGGCAATTTCGTTTTTTAAAACAGGCTCTAATTCTTTAAACAAATCGTTAGCCATATTTTTATTTTTACAAAACACCAATACTTTTTTTAAGGCTGTATTATTTAATACTAAATGTTCAAGTAAATTTACTTTGGTATAAAAATTAGGTACAAAATAAAGGCTTTGTGCAATTTTATCAAGCGGTGTGCCACGGGCAATTAATTCTAAATATTGTGGTGTAATAAAATAGGTTTCAATTATTTTTTCAACTTCTTCGTCTAAAGTAGCCGAAAACAAAAGGTTTTGGCGTTTAGCAGGTAATTTTTCCATAAGTTGAACTAGTTGCGTTCTAAAGCCTAAGCTTAAAAGTTCATCCACCTCATCTAATACTAATTTTTGGATATCTTTTAGTTGTAATGTTCTATCTAAAATCATATCCATTAATCGGCCTGGTGTTGCTACTAAAATATCTAAACCATTATATACTAATTGCTTTTGTGGATTAATGTTAGCGCCGCCGTATATACCGCCAACTCTAAGGGTAACATAGGTTGTTAATTTATTAATTTCGTTTACCACTTGTACCACTAATTCGCGCGTGGGCACAACAATTAAAATACGAGGGTGACGGTTTTCAGAAAAAGTTAGTTGCCTAATAATGGGTATTAAGTATGCAAATGTTTTACCTGTGCCTGTTTGCGCAATAGCAATGGTATCTTTACCACTCATTACGGCTGGGTATGCTTTTATTTGAATGGGTGTAGGCGTCGTAAAACCTAAATCGGTAATTGCCCTCAATAAGGGTTTGGTTAAAGTTAGGTCTTGGAAGGTCATACAAAAAAATAATTAAAGATTAAAAGTTAAAGATTAAAGATTAAATACTAAAAATTATAAATTTTTAGTATTTAATCTTTAATTGGCTATGCTTGTGCTGTTGGGCCTCCAAAATTCATTGGAAAGCCATTATCTACTTCTTTAATTTTGCCATTTAGTTGCTCAAATTTTTGAATATTTTCGGCTAATGCTTTTGCTAAACGCTTGGCGTGTTGCGGTGTTAAAAGTATGCGTGATTTAACACGGGCTTTTGGCACACCTGGCATAATTTTAATAAAATCTATTACAAATTCGCTTTGTGAGTGTGTAATTATAGCAAGGTTTGAGTAAATGCCTTCGGCCACTTCTTCGCTTAATTCAATATCTAAATGTGGTTGGTTTGGGTTAATATCTTCCATGTAATTTATAAATTTCAAAGTATGAATTTACGATTTTAATTTTAATTGGCTTTAACTTAAAACAAAAAAGTCGGTAACCAACCGACTTTTTTGAACCAAAGCAATTATTGTTTAACCCTTAATTATTCAATTGATTGCTTACTATCTCTAAAACAGAACTAACAACTAATTCATTTTAAATGGCGGAATTTTTCCTTCAGCCATTAATTGTAAACTTTTCTTTTTGTGATCTTCAAAACTACCAAATGCCAATGCATCAAGCATTTCTTGTCGTGTCATATCGGGATTACCAAATTGTTTTTTAATATCTTCGGAACAACGATCAACATATTTTTCAAATTTTATAGGTGCCCAAACATATTCTTTTTTAACGGCATCTTTATTTATTGCGAACTCTTTAGGAAGTACGCCTTCAATTTTAGA
>JAYTRS010000419.1:0-10697 GCA_043746065.1 Bacteroidota bacterium
CAACGTGGCGTTCCACAAATTGAAGTAACATTTGATATTGATGCTAATGGTATTTTAAATGTAAGCGCAAAAGATAAAGCAACTAATAAATCGCACAACATTCGTATTGAAGCCAAGAGTGGCTTAAGCCAAGAAGAAATTGACCGTATGAAGCGCGAAGCAGAAGTGAATGCCGATTCAGATAAAAAAGCCAAAGAAGAAATAGATAAATTAAACGAGGCAGACGGTATGATTTTTCAAACCGAAAAGCAATTAAAAGAATTTGGCGATAAAATACCTGCTGAGAAAAAAACGGCCATTGAAAGCGTATTAAGCGAATTAAAAGCCGCCTATGCAAGTAAAGATATTACAAAAATAGATGCTACTTTAAAAACCATAAACGATGCCTGGGGAGCGGCAAGTCAAGATATGTACAACGCCAATAATCAACAGCAAGGCGATGCAAAAGCAAACCAAGAGCAACAACAAAACGCCGAACAAAAAACCAACGAAAACGTAACCGATGTTGATTTTGAAGAAGTAAAATAAAATTTAAATTACAAGGCGGTTTAAAATTTATAATTAAACTTTAAACAATCTTTAAATAAAAACCCTCAAAGTAGTAAACTACATGAGGGTTTTTTGTTTTTTATAATAAAAGCAAAATAATAGCATAAAAATTTAGACAATTTCAATCAAAAACATATATTTGTTGTTTAAACTAAATGTTATTATTTAATTATGAATAAACTTTTTATAGCATCCACTGTTTCATTAGCAGTATTACTTACATCTTGCGGTGGTGATTCAAAAACAGATCCAAATGCTACTTCTGAAGCTAAAGGCGGTGTTTACATGGGTGGAGTATTACGTGTAAACGAAGTTGAAAACATTAAAAGCCTTATACCCATTGCTATTAACGAACAAAACTCGTACCATTTATCATCGCAAGTTTACGAAGGTTTATTAAAATACAACCAAAACGATTTAACCCTATTACCAGGCATAGCAAAAAATTGGGAAATTAGTGCCGACCAAACCGAATATATATTTCATTTACGCACTAACGCCGTGTTTCACGATGATGCTTGTTTTACACAAGGCAAAGGCCGTACCGTTACAGCTAACGATTTTAAATACTGTTTAGATAAATTATGTACGCAAGATCCAAATAATAACCAATTTGAGGTAACATTTAAAAATAGAGTAGAGGGCGCTAGCGAAAACTTTGAAGCTTCAAAAACAGGTAAAGCCTCAGGTGTAAAGGGCGTTACTGTAATTAACGATTCTACTTTAAAAATTAAATTAATTAATTCTGATGCAAGTTTTTTAAATATTTTAGCAATGCCAGGTTGTTATGTTTACGCTAAAGAAGCGGTTGCAAAATATGGTAACGATATGCGTATTAAAACCGTTGGTACTGGTCCGTTTTTTATAGAAACTGTAAAAGAAGGTGAAGTAATTATTATGAAAAAAAATCAAAACTATTGGGGTTTTGATGAAAATGGAAACAAATTACCCTATTTAGATGGTATTAAATGGAGTTTTATTCGCGATAAAA
This sequence comes from Bacteroidota bacterium, assembly GCA_043746065.1. Classification (GTDB taxonomy): domain Bacteria; phylum Bacteroidota; class Bacteroidia; order B-17B0; family Aurantibacillaceae; genus Aurantibacillus. The sequence goes on from JAYTRS010000419.1 coordinate 1,541, forward strand.
AAACCGAAATTTTAGAGTTTAAACGTGGTAATTTAGATATGGTTTACCGCATACCTGTTGAAATGTTTGGTGAATTAATGGGAAAATTAGAAAACGCAAAAAATAAATCAAGCGAATTTGAAATAATATCATCTACGGCACTAAATACTAATTACTACGGCTTTAATATTCAAGCAAACCCAGCTTTTGCTAAAAAAGAAGTTCGTCAAGCATTTAACTATGCTATCGATCGCCATAAAATAGCCGATTTTACTATTCAAGGCGAAGGCACATCGGCAGATTATGGTATGGTGCCATACACCGAAGCATTTGAAAAAGAAGGTTATCCTTACAAAAAATTAAGAGGTTATACGTTTGACCCTACTAAAGCAAAAGAATTAATGAAAGCTGCTGGTTATGCAGATGGTAAAGGCTTTCCAGAAGTTACTTTAGAAATTAATAGTGGTGGTGGCGACAGAAATATTTTAATTGCTGAGGTTGTTAAAAGCATGTTAGAAGAGCATTTAAAAGTTAAAGTAAACATAAACACTGTACCTTTTCCTGAACATATTGAAAACGTACAGTCTGGTAAAAGCGACTTTTTTAGATATGGTTGGATTGCTGATTACCCAGATCCAGAAACATTTTTAAGTTTATTTTTGGCATCTAACGTTCCTGCAACACTACAAGAAAAATCGTATATCAATTTTTGTCGTTACAAAAACCCACGTTTTGATTCGTTATTTATGGCAGCACGTTTAATTGGCGATAAAGCAAAACGCTTTGAAATGTTAGCACAAGCTGAACAAATAATGTTAGATGATGCGCCTGTAATGCCTATTTTTTACGACGAAAATTTTAGATTAGAACAAAAAGGCGTTCGCAATTTACCTGAAAACCCAATGAATTATATGGATATGTGTACCACTTATTTAGTACCAGCCGATAAATTAAAAAAGAAATAATTTTTAGCTTAAAAAATATAAAATCTCAATCATTAAATTTGATTGAGATTTTTTTTTATGTACTATTGTAGCATTATGTTTACAGGAATTATAGAAACACTTGCGTGCGTTGAAAAAATAGAAACCGAAAAATCAAACATTCACTTTACTTTTTCGAGCCCTATTACTAAGCAATTAAAGGTTGACCAAAGCGTGGCGCACAATGGTGTTTGCTTAACAGTAGTAAAAATTAAAAAAAATAATTATACCGTAACTGCCATTAACGAAACATTAAAACGAACTAATATCTCTTTTTTAAAAACGGGCGACTTAGTAAATTTAGAACGCTGTATGCTTGCTAGTGGAAGATTTGATGGGCATATTGTACAAGGCCATATTGATACAACTGCAAAATGTATTGCAGTTAAAAACTTAAACGGCAGTTGGGAATTTGTATTTAAACACGTAAAAAATAAAAAAAATTTAACTGTAGAAAAAGGAAGCATTACAATTAATGGCGTTAGCCTTACGGTAGTCAAATCAAGTGCTATTACTTTTTCGGTTTGTATAATTCCTTACACATATAAAAATACAAATTTTAAAAACATTAAAGTGGGTAGCGTTGTTAATTTAGAGTTTGATATAGTTGGCAAATACATTGCAAAGATGTTGACCCAAAAATAATTTTAGTTTTTTAGTAAACTTAAAATTAACGCTTCTGTTTGTTGTTTAAAGGTTTCGTAATCTTTTCCTGTTGCAGGCCCACTAAATCCAGTAGTAATTTTTATAACCTGATGTTGTTTGTTTAAAAAAAGTGTGGTGGGAAATGCTGAAATCTTATTAAGTGTTGATAGGGTTTCCGAAGCTTTATCTTTACCCGTTTGGCCAGTAATTAAGATTTCGTAGTCTATTTTAAATTTATTTTTTAAGCGTGTAACTTGTTTTATGGCTTTATCTACGTCTGTTGTTTTTTCAAACGCTAAGGCAATAATTTCCAATCCTTTTAAATTGTATTGTTTGTAAATACCAGACAAATAAGCACTTTCATCCATACAATTTGGGCACCAGCTTCCCATTATTTGTATTATTAAAGGTTTGTTTTCATACTTTTTATCGGTAATGGAAATTATTTTTTTTTCTAAATTCAGAAACGAAAAATTAAGTTTATCTTCTTTGTTTTTTAAAAAGGTTATTTCATCGGCATTTCGTAATTTAAAATTTGGATTTTGTTTTGCTTCCCAGCTTTCTTGCCAATGCGCACCACTATAAAATTTACCATTTACAAGTTGCGAACCGTTATGTTCGGCAATAAACAAAAAGGCATGGCTGCCATCAAAGCAAGATAAATAGAGTTTATTTCCACTCTTCATGCCTTCTAAATAGCGATAATCACCTGTTTCGGTTAAAAAAGTACCCGTTAAATAATCCGTTTGTTCAACGTGATGAAATACTCCAATGGCTTTACTACTGTCTTTTGTGTTAGGAGAAAAGGTAGTTTCCCAATTGCCTTCAAAATAAGGATTGGCTTTACCCGGCACAAAATTAAATCGTTGTGTTTGATTATAAACTGCTTTAAAAGGAATAATATTTTTTTCTTTTCGGTAATGGTTTATCCAAACACCAATTAGTGTATCGCCTTTTAAAATGGTTTTAAATTCGGTATCAAATACAGGCATTTTAAAATTTATACTATCGCCCTTAATGATTATTTCATCAATGGTAATACGCTCATCAGCATTTTTAATAATAATTACCGATTTTTTGCCGTTATTTTTAACGTCAAAATTAAAAGGCAATTCAATATTGTTTTCGGCGTTTAATAAAAGTGTGGCGCGGTAAGTACCGGGTTTAAGTTTGGCATTAAGAACAAAACTTATTACTATAAAGTATATATATAAAAAGTGTTTTAGCATTTAATTAGTTTCAATAATAGCAATTTCCTCCTCGGTTAAATTATATAACTCATATACCAAAGCATCAATCTTTTTTTCGTTTTCAATACTACTTTCGCCATTTTGTTTTTGAAGAATTATTTTATCGACAAGGGCAGAGATTTTTTCGTGCTTGGCTTTTGTAATATTTGGCAAAGGAAATTTTTTTATATCCTCAACTAATATTTTTGGAAATGCCCCTTTGGTAGCCTTAGGTGATGAATTAAAATGATAGAATGTAGCAAGTTTAGAATTTAAAATTGCCCATAGATAATTTAAAGAAAAATCATTATTTTTATTAATTATTGAGATAATTTGAGGGTCATTAACTAGCTCTTCACTAACTATACAAGCAATAATGTTAGGGTTTGTAATTTCTCTTACTAGTATTCTTGCTTGATTAAAATATTTTAAATCAACATACCCAGCTAAATGTTTTCCATACCAAACAAAACTTTTTGGTTTATTATATGTATACTTTGTAATACTTTCTCCCCATATTTCCCCTTTATACTCTTTATTTATTTTCTTATCACTATGCCACTCTCTATTTAAGACTATTGATTTCGCTTTTTCCTCACCATATACTTTGATTAAATCACTTCTTCTGTATGGTATATAACCTTGCGACACATCAAAATTATCAATAAGACACGGTTTGCTTTTTATTTTTTTAATCAAATCTAGTATTGTGCTAGTTAATTTAAAAACTAACGCCCAGTTTTGGTTATTTTCTAATAGTATGTTTTTAGAAGTTTCGCTTAATTTTCGTTTAATTAATTCTTCGAAAGATAAAGCATTTGCTGTGGGTCTGTATAATATTTTATTATTAGATTCTTTATTTATAAATTGCGTAACAACGCATCTTACCGTTGCTGAACCTTCAAAAACATCAAAATTTGTGCAATCTAAAAGCTCTTGTACTTGCCAATTATCAAATAATTTTTCTCTATAATTTTTCGCAAATACATTAAATAAAATAGTATTTGGAATAATAAAAGATTTAATGCCATTTTGTTTCAATAATATTTTTGATAAATTAATGAAATAGTAATAAATTTCAAAATCGGGTAATTTACCAAATGAATTTACCACTTCTGCTCGCAGTTTATCTTTCATTGATACTCCATAAGGCGGATTACCAATCATCAAATCAAAGCCTAAAAAATCTCCTTCGTCGTTTAATACTTCAGGAAACTCGAACCGCCATTCAAACGCATTTTTATAAATTATGTTTTCTTCAATTTCTTTAAACGCTTTAGTGCGCTTATTTATTTCTTCTTCTAATGTTTTAATGCGTGCTTTTACTTTTTTTAAATCATCTTTTGAGCCATACTCCACTTCATCTTCACGCACAGTATTGTTTTTAAAAATATCAGGGGCACTTAATACATTAAATTCATATTGTAATTCTAATAATTTTTTATACTCCTTGTTATTTTTATTAATTTCTGTTTTAAAATCATTTTTTATTTCGCTAATTAATTTTAGTAATTGTTTTTTTGCATCGCGCCCTGTTTCGTTTTTGTAAGTATAAACGGCGTTGCGGTAGGTTGTAATATTCCATTTACTTTTGGCAAGTGCAGTTTTTAAACTATCGTTTAATTTAAAACGGCTTATTAAACTATTGCCACATTTAATGTTAATATCAATGTTGGGTAGGGTTTCTAAAGATGTGTAGTGTGGTGCAATGTAATAGGCATTTTTAAGTAATTCAATCCATAAACGTAACCTACAAATTAAAACCGATTTTGGATTTATATCTACCCCAAACAAACAATTTTCGATTAAAATTTGTTTCTCGTTAAATAAGGTTTCTTGTATGCGTTGTGAACCTCTATCTTTAAAATTATACTTAAAAGGTTTTTCATCTTCATCAATAATATAAAGTTCATCATCTATAACATCAATATAAGTTTCTTTTAAACGCTTACCATCTTTATCACTTAAAATTCTAAGTTCGCTTTTTATAGCAATTAATTCGTTTAGTGCCGATACTAAAAAGTGACCTGAGCCCACTGCTGGGTCGCAAATTTTAATACTATTAATAAGTGTGTTGGCTTCTTTTACATCCTCTATTTTATTATACAGTTGGTCAAAGCTTTCTAAATTCCAACCTTTGGCATCGTTAAATTTTTGTACTACTGCCAAGTGGATAGATTGCCGGCACATATACATGGTAATAAATGCAGGTGTAAAAATTGAGCCATCTTTGTAGCCATTAATTTTTTCAAATACTTTGCCAAGTACCGATGCAGTAATAATTGTTTTACTTTCTTCTTGAATGTCTTCAGTACTTTCGCTTGCAAAATCGTAAGCATTTAAAAACTTAAATAAATAATTTAATGTGGGTAGTTTAGTTTGGTTTTTTTTATCGTCTTTTAAAATAGTAGAGTTTAATAATTCTAATTGTAAACTATTATCTAAAGCATTAATTTTTAAAGCTTGGTCTTCTAGTTCACTAATTTCGAACAGGGCACTATTTAAGTAAGGTACTTTGTTATATTTATGTTTTAGTGCATCGGCTCTATCATCTACTTTTACAGCCAATACTTTATGAAACAATTTAAACAGTTCGTCAAAATCGGGTATGGTTTCGGTATTTAAAAAGCTATAATTTTTATCGCCTTGATTGTAAGATATTAATTGACTTTCTAATAATTTTAAAAATAAAATACGGTTTACCCAAGTAATACTAAGCTCTAAGGCAATGTTAAATAAGCGCTCGTCTTTTGTTTCGCCATAAATAGTTTGGTTGCTAATGTGCGATAACGAATCTTCGGTAAGTAGGGCATCAATTGTAGTTTCTAAAAACGAAGCAGAATTTCTGTTTTCAACCTTACGGCGAATAATATTTTTAGAGCCTTCTTTTACTTCCTCTAAACCTATAATGTGTAATAATTCTTTATAAAATTTTTCGTTGAGTGAGTTGCTATCGTTTAAAGCGGTTTCTTTTAATAAATGTGCTGGCGAAAATATTTTAAAAAGCGAAATTAATTCGTTGTCATCGCTAGTATTGGCATTGCGTAAAAATGCGTTGTAGTACCTAATATCAAAATACGTGCAAGGAATTTCAGCATCTAATTTTTGAATAATTTTTGCGGCCTCTTCGTAAAAAAATGGGTTATCTTTTTTATCATTTATTTTGGTTTGGTATAACTTGCTAAGTTGTGTATTACGATAAATATGTTTATCAAAAAAGTTAGCGTCAATAATATACCACTCATTAATATTGGTAATGATGAGGTGTTTTAATTCTGTATTATTATTTGTTGTACGCTCGTTAAAATAGTAGAGTATTAATTCGTGTAATGCTTTTTTATTTGCGTTTTCGCCCGAAATCATTTCGGTTACATTAGTTGGGCGTTTGGCTTCAATGATTATAGCAACGGGGCTATCAGTAGTTTTAGAAGTGTGAATTACTAAATCTTTTTTATCTTTTGTGTTTATTGCGTTTGTATCTTTATAGTAAGTGTCGCGTAAAAAATCGCGAAGGTTGTTTTTTAAATGCTCTTCACTTTCGTCTTTCGGTTGGCTTTCAATAACATTTATTTTATCTAATAAAACAATTAAATTGTTTTTAAATGCATCAATATCTGCTCTTAAAGGCTTTTGCTTTAATAGCGCACGTGTTGCTTTTTTGGGCGATTGAAGAAGTAGTGAAAGCATTTAATAAATATAAAAATTATTTTCCATTACTTAAAGCCACTAAATTACAAATTCGATATAATAACCTTGCAGCAACATTTGCATCCCAATCGTTTCCAACGCCTGGAGTTACTTCATTTAAATCAAAGGCAATAATTTTACGACCGCTTTTCACAATTTTTTCTAATAAAAATAAAATTTGTTCAACTTCAAAGCCACCAGCAACTGGCGTTCCGGTATTAGGACATAATTTTGGGTCTAAGCCATCAATATCAAAACTTAAATAAATGTTTTGTGGTAGTTCATTAATTATTCTATTTACAATTCTGTCCCAACTATCGCCATTAAACTGTGCATATTTTATATCTCTATCAAAAAACGTTTTTATTTTTAGATTACTATTAATTAAATTAAATTCTTCTTCGCAGTAATCGCGAATACCAACTTGAACTAATTTTTCAACTTCTTTAATTTTTAAAGCATTAAACATAATAGAGGCATGGCTAAACTCAAAGCCTTCGTAAGCATTGCGTAAATCGGCATGGGCATCAATTTGTAAAATGGTAAAGTTGCCAAATTTTTCGGCTAAAGCCTGCATCATGCCAAGCGGTGTACTATGGTCGCCACCTATTAAACCTATAATTTTATTTTGATTTAAATAGTGTAAGCAACGTTCCTTTACCCAATTGTTTAACCAAATACATTCTGCTTGAATATTAGTAGATACTTTTTTTAATTCCGCATCGTTTTCATCAGCACCATTCGCTAATTCACTAATATAACGTTCTGCGGCTAAGCGCCATTTATCGCTTTTTTGCCTTACCTCTTCACTTAGTTCATCCATTGCAATGCCTAATTTCCAGGCATCTTTTACAATGGGGTCGTATAAATCTACTTGGTAACTCGCATCTAATATAGCTTGTGGGCCATCGGCTGTACCACCACTATAACTTACGGTTACTTCCCAAGGTACAGGAATTAAAACCGTTTCACATTCTTCTACACTAAATGGCAATCCAAACATACCATCGTTTAATTGCCCAATTCCATTAGGGTCAAAGTTTTTTATTTTATCTTGTTTTGTCATATTCGGAACGAATTAAAATACTAATATAGAATTAAGATTATATGATTTTAAATTTAATTATTGACATTTATATTTAGCTCGAAATCATCTCTTGACGTAATTCCTGCTAAACAATTCATTAAATATTCTAATGATGTAAGAGTTATTATAGACTCTTCTATTAATTCGAAGCATCTATATAAATCTGAAACTAGTTTTTCTTTTCCAATGTATAATTTAAAATCTTTATCTAAATGCGCATAAAATTTATCACGAATATCTATTATTTCCATAATAATTTTTTTATGATTAGCTAAGTCTAAAAGATTTTTATCTGCAGAGCTCTTTCGTGAATCACCTTCTGGAATTTCCTTAAGCAGTCTATAAATATTATCCTTGTTATTTTTACTGTCTTTTAAAATTTTATATAGTTCAATCTGAAAATCTTTTAATGACAAAAAGCGTAAGTGAGAAAGTAATTTATTATTTAAAACATAATATATTATTTCAGGTTTTGAATTTTTTAAATGCAAATTATTTAAGAAACACCAAGACTCCCAGCTTTTTCTGGCATTTGTGTAGTTAATTACAAGTCTATCTATATTACCTAACATGTTTTAACTAACCCCCAACACTGCTTGCACTAACCCTAAATCATCAAAACTAATAGGTTTTGTAAATTTTTTAATTTTAAGCTTTATAAGTTCGTTGCCAGTGGCATCGCCCATAGCTATTAATTTTTGGTGTGGCAGAATTTTATTTTTTTCTAAATAAGCCAATAAATTACTAGGGCTGGTAAAAATTAAAATATCTTTATCTTCGGCAATTTCTGCGGTGTGCTTTACTGTCCAATATATATTTATGTTAATTACATTATCTTGTTTTGGCATTTGCCATTGAAACGTTTTTAAACTGTCTTTTGCAATTGGAAATAAAGCTTTGCCATTGCCCACTTTAGCGGCAAATTGTTTACCAATTAATTTTGTATCGGTGCCCGACCCAATAAAATCGGCACGGTAACCAAAGTTTCGTAACTCAGCACTGGTGCTAGCACCCACGCAGCCTAATTTTACATTTTTTTCTAATTGTGGCTTTTGTTGTAAAAAAAATCGGGCACTATGTTTGCTACTAAAAAATATCCAATCAGCCTTTGGTAATTCACGAATTTTAACTTCTCTAAATTCAATTAAACTTTTTCCTTCCACATCAAAACCTAATTTAGTTAAGGCAGAATTTAAATAATCTTTCTCTTTTAAATCTTTAGTAACAAATACTTTTTTAGACGTAATACCTTTTATTTTATCTACAATTTCATCGACAAAGCCATCAGTATTTAACGTTTCAAAATACAATTGTTTGGGTTGTTTATCCCAACTATCGGCCACACTTGTCCACACTTTAAATTTTAAACGGTCTTCGTCATCAGGGTCTGCATCGCAATAAGCGCCAAGCGGTAAATGACAACCACCATCAAACATATTTAAAATAGTACGCTCAATATTTATTTTTATCAGAACGTCAAAGTCGCTAATTTTATCTATAATGTCTAATAACTCGCTATCATCTTCACGCGTTTGCCAGGCCAACAC
>JAYTRS010000420.1:0-10688 GCA_043746065.1 Bacteroidota bacterium
AATGTTTAGTTTGCGCATTATTGTATAAATGAAAATACACAAACCCAATATCGTAAGGCGAATTATTCCAGTAAGTTAATTCTTCGGTACCTGTAATTATATCTGTGCTATCGTTTAAGGTTGCTTTTAAGTTGTAATGAACATCTTGTTGCCAATAGCCTTCGTAGGGTTTACGGTTTTTCCAATACATAGGGTTGGTAGTGGAGCGGTAATCAATATATTCTGTTTGTGAAAATAAATTTTCAAAACAAATCAAAGTGGTAAATAGTAATAAATACTTCATATTTAAACATTAAATATACAAATTGCTTTAAGTAAAATTATAAATTATATACAACATAAATTTTATCCACAAACGGTTTATAACTTTTAAATTGTTTTAGTGCTTTTGCTTTATATTTGCCCCAATATTTAAAAACCAAATTATGGTAGCAATTAGCGAATATGTTTTAAGCGAAGTAAAAAACGGTGTATTAGTTATTACAATTAATAGACCCGATAAATTAAACGCATTAAATAAACAAACAATAGAAGAGCTTCACGAAATTTTAGTTGAAGCTGAAAACATGACGGATTTACGTGCCGTTATTTTAACTGGCGCAGGTCAAAAAGCATTTGTAGCTGGTGCCGACATTGCCGAATTTGCAAATTTTTCGGTAGAACAAGGTAAACAATTAAGTTCGCTGGGGCATTTTAAAATTTTTAATTTTATTGAAAATTATAGTAAACCAATTATAGCTGCCGTTAATGGTTTTGCTTTAGGTGGTGGTTTAGAATTGGCCATGGCCTGCCACATAAGAGTGGTAAGTGATAATGCAAAAATGGGCTTACCAGAAGTAAGTTTAGGCGTAATACCAGGTTATGGTGGCACACAACGATTAGCACAATTGGTAGGAAAGGGTAAAGCCTTTGAAATGGTAATTACTGCAGATATGATTAACGCACAAGACGCCTACAAATGGGGTCTAGCCAATTATGTTACTACACAGGAAGAATTATTAAATAAGTGTTTTGAAATAACAAATAAAATTGCATCTAAGAGTCCAACAGCAATTAAAACCGCTATTAAGGTTATTAATGCGGGTTATAACAATAGCTTAAATGGTTTTGAAGTTGAGATTGAAGAATTTGGAAAATCGTTTGGAACAGCCGATTTTAAAGAGGGTGTGGGTGCATTTTTAGAAAAACGAAAAGCCGATTTTAAAGGGTAGTGATTTTAAATTAAAACTTTTAATAAACCTTTCATAAAACTATGAGAGGTTTTTTTATTTTTGTTAGATGATAAATAAGTTATTGTTGCTGTTTTTTGTTACCATTTTAAACATAAAAGCACAAACGCCTTACACAAGCTATTTTACTGGCGATACAACAAATGTTATTAACCCTACACAGTACCGTTTGTGCTTAATGGGAGGTGCTACCGAAGATGATAATGCTATGAAATGGTTTTTAAATGGCAGCGGTGGTGGTGATATTGTGGTTATTAGGGTTACAGGTACAAGTGGTTATAATACTTATTTATTTAGCGGTTTAGGAATCAGTGTAAATTCGGTTGAAACCATTGTAATACCAAGTATTGCCGCAGCAAATAATAGCTATGTAAAACGCAGATTACGCGAAGCGGAAGCTGTATTTATTGCGGGGGGTAACCAAAATGATTACGCCACATTGTGGAAAAATACACAGGTAGATTCTGCCTTAAATTATTTAATAAACGTAAAAAAAGTACCTATTGGTGGTACAAGCGCCGGCATGATGATTCAGGGCCAGGCCTACTTTACCGCTGCAGTTAGTTCTATTACATCGTCGGTTGCATTAGCCAACCCATATGGCGTAGGCGTTACAATAGGTAATAACGATTTTTTACATCATTCCATTTTAAACCGAGTGATTACGGATACGCATTATGACAACCCCGACAGAAGAGGCAGACAATCCACTTTTTTAGCACGCTTGTTTCAAGATAGTGCAAGGGCATTTTATGGCATTGCTTGCGATGAATACACTTCTATTTGTATTGATAGTACAGGAGTTGCAAAAGTTTTTGGTGGTTACCCAACGTATGATGATAACGCCTATTTTATTCAACCAAACTGTGCATTACCCAATACACCCGAAAATTGCAACACTGGTCAATCCCTAACGTGGAATAGAAATAATGAAGCGTTAAAAGTATATGCTGTAAAAGGTACATCAGTTGGCGCTAGCTGCTTCGATTTAAAAAATTGGCAAAACCCCAATGCAACAGGTGGCACTTGGCAAAATTGGTTTATCGTAAATGGCACTTTTTCTATTACTACAAATGCTACCGCCCTTAATTGTATTATTACGGTTGTAAATAATATTACTACAGCTAATGATGAATTTATTTTGTATCCAAATCCAACTACTGGAATTATAAATTTTTCAATACATAACAGCACGCTATCAAAGCTTAGTATAAAAAACATATTGGGGCAAGTAGTTTATCAATCAACTATTCAAAACTTACAATCGTCAATAAATTTAAGCAATTTTTCATCTGGTATTTATTTTTTTGAATTACACAATCAGCAAACAACATATACTAAAAAAATTATAAAAAATTAAAATGAAACAATATCACGATTTAATGCAACATGTTTTAAATGTTGGGGCTACTAAAACTGACCGAACAGGCACCGGAACAATTTCTGTATTTGGTTACCAAATGCGATTTAATTTACAAGACGGTTTCCCATTAGTAACCACAAAAAAATTACACACAAAAAGTATCATTCACGAGTTGCTTTGGTTTTTAAAAGGCGATACAAATATTAAATACCTTAAAGAAAATGGCGTAAGTATTTGGGACGATTGGGCAGATGCCGAAGGAAACTTAGGCCCTGTTTACGGCTACCAATGGCGTAATTGGCCCACACCTAATGGCGGGCACATCGATCAAATTACGCAGGTAATTGATATGATTAAAAAAAATCCTGATTCACGCAGATTAATTGTAAGCGCTTGGAATGTAGCGGATATTAATAATATGAAGCTACCGCCCTGCCACGCATTTTTTCAATTTTATGTAGCTGATGGTAAATTAAGCTGTCAGTTATATCAACGCAGTGCCGATATTTTTTTAGGCGTGCCTTTTAACATTGCTTCGTACGCATTATTAACTATGATGGTAGCACAAGTTTGTAATTTAGAAGTGGGTGAATTTATTCATACGCTTGGCGATGCCCATTTATATTCAAATCATATAGACCAGGCTAAACTACAATTAACACGTGAGTTTAAACCTCTTCCAACATTAAAAATAAATCCTACAATAAAAAATATTTTTGATTTTGAATTTGAAGATTTTGAATTAACAAATTACAATCCTCATCCGCATATTAAGGCAACGGTTGCTGTATAAATCAACAATCTTCTATTAACCGTCAACAATAATTTAATGATAGCAACTATTTTTCACAGAGGAAAAGAATTTAAAGTAGATTTTTTTAAGCCCATTGATATTTCTATTCCACTAAGTACTGATAAAAATTGTACAAGTGCTTGGTATGTTGAACCCATGAAATTAGAGCCCGTTGTAGATGGCAATTGGATTGGCGATGTAAACCAAGGCGGTAGTGTAAATTTTAGAAACATCCTATTTAATCCTCATGGTAATGGCACGCACACCGAGTGTGTAGGGCATATTAGTAAAGAATTTTATACCATTAATAAACACTTACAACGCTTTTTATTTGTTGCCGAAGTAATTACTATTTTGCCAACTCAATTACAAAATGGCGATTATGTTATAACCAAAAAAAACTTACAAAGTTGTTTAGAAGGTATTACACCGCCTGAAGCCCTTGTTATTAGGACATTAAGTAATGGTATTAATAAATTAACGCATCAATACAGTAATACAAATCCTCCATATATATTAAAAGAAGGCATAGAGTTTTTAAACGCCTTAGGCATCGAACATTTATTAATTGATATGCCAAGCATTGATAGAGAAAATGATGATGGTAAATTAGAAGCCCATCATGCCTTTTGGAACTACCCTAACAATCCGCAATTACACAAAACCATTACCGAATTTATTTATGTACCCAATGAAGTTTATGATGGCGCTTACATTTTAAACTTACAAATTGCTCCTTTTGAAAACGATGCAAGCCCAAGTAAACCTATATTGTATAAGGTAGTTTAGTAAACTCAATATCTATATTAAAAAAATTTTTATTTTTTTAATATAGAACTGCAACTAACAATACACTGCTAATTACTTTTTTTTAGCTACATTTTTTTAGCCCTTTTTTTAGTATATTTATAGTTTAAATTACATAATGGAATATAACACCCAACAAGATAGATTAATAATACCCGAATATGGTCGTAACATTCAAGGAATGATTGAATATTGCATTACCATTGCTGATAGAGACGATAGAAACCTTTGCGCCAAAGCCATTATTCAAGTAATGGGTCAGTTAAACCCCCACCTACGCGATGCCGCAGATGTTACTCACAAGTTGTGGGATCACCTATTCATCATCTCGCAGTTTAAGTTAGATGTAGATAGCCCCTACCCCATTCCAAGCCCCGAATCGTTTAAAGAAAAACCTAAAACATTAGGTTATCCTAAAGAAAAAATACGCTATAAACATTATGGTAAAACTATTGAAGAGATCATTAAAAAAGCAAAAGAATTTCCATTAGGAGACGAAAAAAGTGAACTAACAAGGCAAATAGCCAATCACTTAAAAAAATCGTATTATAACTGGAATAAAGATTCTATAACCGATGATGTTATTCTTAAAAACCTAAACGAATTATCGGCTGGCGAATTAAAATTAGACGAAAATGTTACCTTAAGTTCACATCAAGAATTACGAGGTGCACCAAAAAAATTCTTTCATAAAAACAATACTAATAACAAAAATAACGGGTCAAATAATAAAAACAATAAACACAAAAACAATCATCACAAACACAAAAACAATAATAATTCTAACAACACTCGTAAATTTTAATTTCTATTTATGGCAATTTTTGAAGTTACTGGCGGTCACAAACTAAAAGGTGAAATAATACCACAAGGTGCTAAAAATGAGGCCCTACAAATACTATGCGCTGTACTTTTAACACCCGAAAAAGTGGTTATTAGTAACGTTCCCAACATTGTTGATATTAATAAATTAATAGAATTATTAGTAGATTTAGGCGTAAAAGTTGAAAAAACAGGGCACGAGGAATTTACCTTTCAAGCCGATGATATTAATGTAGATTACCTTGTATCGCCCGAATTTAAAAAGAAAGGCGGCAACCTACGAGGCAGTATGATGATTGTAGGCCCTATGCTTACCAGATTTGGTAAGGCGTATATGCCAAAACCAGGGGGCGATAAAATTGGTCGCCGTAGGGTAGATACCCATTTTATTGGCTTTGAAGCCTTAGGTGCAAAATTTAATTACCAATCCGATAACGAATTATTTGAAGTAGAAGGCAAAAACCTACGTGGAGCATATATGCTTTTAGACGAGGCAAGCGTTACAGGTACTGCAAACATAGTAATGGCGGCTGTTTTAGCCGAAGGTTTAACCACAATTTATAATGCCGCTTGCGAACCCTATTTACAACAATTATGTAAAATGTTGGTGCGTATGGGCGCAAAAATTTCAGGTATTGGTTCTAACCTACTAACCATAGAAGGCGTTAAACAATTAAAAGGTACTACGCACCGTTTGTTACCCGATATGATTGAAATTGGCTCATTTATTGGTATGGCAGCCGTTACACAATCTGAAATTACAATTAAAAACGTTAGCTACGAAAACTTAGGCATTATACCCACTATTTTTGGGCGATTAGGAATACAAATGGAACGTAGAGGCGATGATATTTTTATACCCGAACAAGAAAGTTACGAAATAGATACCTTTATTGATGGCTCTATACTTACCGTTACCGATGCCATTTGGCCCGGCTTTACTCCTGATTTAATTAGCATTGCCTTGGTTACCGCTATACAAGCTCGAGGCAACGTTCTTATACATCAAAAAATGTTTGAAAGCCGCCTATTTTTTGTAGATAAATTAATAGATATGGGCGCTAAAATTATTTTATGCGACCCACACCGTGCCACCGTTATGGGTTTAGATAGAAAAATACAATTACGCGCTATACAAATGGCAAGCCCCGATATCAGAGCAGGTGTAGCCCTTTTAATTGCCGCCATGAGTGCAAAAGGCAAAAGCGTTATATTTAATATTAATCAAATTGATAGAGGCTATCAACACATAGATACTCGCTTAAACGCCATTGGAGCTCAAATAATTCGTAAAGCATAATGAATAAATTAAACCTGCATATTTTATATTTTTTAGTAGTAATTGCATTTCTTTCTTGCAAAAGCAAAAAAACAAGTACAGTCGCCTTGAGCGGAGTAGAAGAGCAAACAACTAATTCAAATCAAACAACCAATAACCAAACTGTTGTTGATGCTGTTGTAGGCTTAAACTTAGGAAACAAAGCCCCCGAAATAGCTTTTAAAAACGTAAACGATAGTCTTATTACCCTTTCATCATTAAAAGGTAAATTAGTGTTAATCGATTTTTGGGCAAGTTGGTGCGGGCCTTGTAGAAGGGAAAATCCAAACGTTGTTGAAGCCTACACAAAATTTAAAAATAAAAAATTTAAAGGCGGTAATGGCTTTACCGTTTACTCTGTTAGTTTAGATATGGATAAAACTTCATGGCAAAAAGCCATCGAAAAAGATAATCTTATTTGGCCTTACCACGTAAGCGACTTAAAACGATGGGATAGCGAAGTAGTTAATAAATACGCCATACAAGGCATTCCAACCAATGTTTTAATTAACCAAAATGGTATAATTATTGATAAAGATTTAAGAGGCGATGCGTTAATAACTTCCTTAGAAAAATTAATAATAAGTCCCTAAACCGTTTAACTTTATTCTATAGCATTACACGGCAACAGCAAGTAATACGTAAACAAAAAAATGAAAATAAAAATAAAAATAATATTAAGTCTTTTTTTTGTTTTAAACGTTACTATTGCCCAAACCGATTTAAAACCAGGCGACAAGGCTCCTTCGTTTATTTTAAATTTACAACAAAACTCTATTCAAAGTTTTTCAATGCCTTATTTAAATCGTATTGTTTTAATACATTTTTGGAGCAGCACCGTATCAAAATCTAAAGCTAGTAACAAATTTTTAAACCGCTTAGCTGGGCGATACAAAAATACCCTTTATCGTAATGCCGATGGCTTTGAAGTACTGGCCGTTGCCGTGCAAAGCGATAAAAAAGCATGGAACGAAACCATTAATAATGATTCATTATTTAACTTTACAAATGGCATTGCCCTTAAAGGTTATAACGATGATATTTGCAAAAAATTTAGCGTTCACTCCGTAGCTAAAGATTTGTTAATTGACGAAACAGGTACCATCATTGCTATTGACCCACGTATGCGCGACATTGAAGCCATGCTCGACGAACGTAAAAATTTTCAACCAGTAAAAAAAGAAGTAATAGGTATTTTAGCACAATCTAGCAACAAAGCCGAACTTTTAAAGTTTGGCAAAGTATATCTTTTCGATGCGTATAGCGATACAATAGCCACTGCCGTTACTAATGCTACAGGTAATTTTTTATTAAACGATATAAAATTAAATCAAGATTTTATTTTAAAAGTTGATAACGGAGCGGATATCATCACATCAGACCCTCTAGCACTTTACACTACGCGTGGCGAACATATTTTAGATGGAAAAAATAGCGATAAAGGTTTTGTATTCTATATCCCATCAAAACTAAGCTATAAACTTACCGAAGATAATCAAGATGCAACCCTTGGCGGAAACATTGCGCAAGTTAGCGTAGTAAAAAATCTGATATTTAAAAATAATGGTACCGAATTAACTCCAAAAGATGAAACAGAATTAAATGCCATTTATTTAATTTTAGCAAAAAATAAAGCTTTAAATGTTGATATTTTTACGCATACCGATGTTAAATTCGACGAAAAAGCAGCCTTAGATTTAACTACAAAACAGGCCCTAACTGTTAAAAATTATTTAATAAAAAAGGGTGTAAACCAAAGCCGAATTAAAACACAAGCAAAAGGCAAAACCGAACCTCGTAAAATTTGTCACGTTGCTAACGATTGTGCCGAAGATGACCATAAAATGAACCGAAGAGTTGAGTTTTTGGTGTATAAGAACTGACAAATTTTCTCTAAAAAAATTATGGCAAACTAATTGATTTATACCTTTGTAAACCATTACAAATTAAATCAACTTATGCAAAACACTGATAATACTGAGCCTCAAGACAAATCAAACACCACAGAAGGCATTAATACTGATATAAATACTGACAATACGGCTGAAAACACTCAAACCTCTGCCGAAACTTCTACTGTTGAAAATACTCAAACTTTTGAACAAAAAATTGCCGAATTAAACGACAAATACCTGCGTTTGTATAGCGAATTTGATAATTACCGCAAGCGTACCATAAAAGAAAAATTAGATATTATTAAAACAGCTAGCGAAGATGTGTTTAAAGCCATTTTACCCGTAATTGATGATTTTGACAGAGCTGAAAAAGCCAACCAAACTATTGAAGATGTGGTTGCTATAAAAGAAGGCATAACCCTAATTCACACCAAATTAAAAAATAGTATGCAACAAAAAGGCCTTACCGCCTTCGAAAGTATTGGTACTACCTTTAATGCCGATATTATGGAAGCAATTACACACATTCCGGCAACAGATGAATCGCAAAAAAACAAAGTAATTGACGAGGTAGAAAAAGGCTACAAATTAGGCGACAAAGTAATTAGGTTTGCTAAAGTTATAATTGCACAATAAATAAAAAGTTTTTGATAATGCATATTTCAAACGGCTCATCTAAACTAAAAATAACTATTTACAACAAACTAACGACTATAGACCAACGACTATAAAATAATGGCAAAACGAGATTATTACGAAATATTAGAAATATCAAAAAACGCTACCGACGACGAAATTAAAAAAGCCTATCGTAAAATGGCAATTAAATTTCACCCCGATAAAAATCCTGATGATAAAAAAGCGGAAGAGAAGTTTAAAGAAGCCGCCGAAGCCTATGAAGTATTAAGTAATACCGATAAGCGCCAACGCTACAATCAATATGGGCATGCAGGTGTTAATGGTGCATCAAACGGTGGTGGCTATAGCGGTGGTGGTATGAATATGGATGACATATTTAGCCAATTTGGCGATATTTTTGGAAGCGGTTTTGGTTTTGGAGGTGGTGGTCGTTCGCAAGGTGGACGAAGAGTTACACGTGGTACTAATTTACGCGTAAAAGTAAAATTAACGTTACAAGATATAGCCAACGGCGTTGAAAAAAAAATAAAAGTAAACAAACACGTAGGATGTAAAACCTGTAGTGGTAGTGGTGCAAAAAATGGTCAGTTTGATACCTGTAGGCAATGTAACGGCACAGGTGTTGTAACACGTGTGCAACAAACCATGTTAGGCGCTATGCAAACACAAACAACGTGTAATGCCTGTGGTGGCGAAGGCCGAACCGTAAAAGATAAATGTAATACCTGCCATGGCGATGGCATTGTGCGAGAAGAAGAAATAATTACCATTAACATACCGGCAGGCGTTGCCGAAGGCATGCAACTAAGTATGAGTGGTAAAGGCAATGCGGCCCCACGAGGTGGTATAAATGGCGATTTATTAATACTTGTAGAAGAAGAAGAACACCCACATTTAAAACGCGAAGGCAGTCATTTAATTTATAGCTTAACTATCAGTTTCCCCGATGCCGCTTTAGGTATGAATGTAGAAGTACCAACCGTGGAAGGAAAAGTAAAAATAAAAATAGACCCTGGCACACAAAGTGGAAAAGTATTGCGCTTAAAAGGCAAAGGCTTACCCGATGTAAATGCTTATGGACGTGGCGATTTATTAGTTGAAATTAGCATATTTACACCCACTGTTTTAAATAACGATGAAAAGAAAATTATTGAACAATTAAAAACTGCCAAAAACTTTGAACCTAATCCAAACAAAAAAGAAAAAGGTTTTTTTGATAGAATGAAAGAATATTTTGATTAAAACAATAATTACGTATTTCTTTTACAATCTTTCTTAATTTATAATTAACTTGCTGTCTCTAATTTGTTAGATAGTAATGTATGCAAAATTTATTTTCAGAATTTAAACCCAGTACTGCTGCGGAGTGGAAAGCTCAAATAATTAAAGATTTAAAAGGCGAAGCCTTTGAAAGCCTTGAGTGGCAAAACGAAAATGATTTTACTATTAAGCCATTTTATACGCACGAAGATTTAGCACAGGCCTACCAACCCGCCTTTACGCATGCCGATTGGGACATTTGCGTAAAAACTAACGAAACAGATTCTAAACTTATTAACCAACAATTATTAAATGATTTAAATCGTGGTGCCACTTCTATTTCTGTAGATTGCCAGAACATTAATTTTGAAGTGGCCTTAAAAAATATTCAACTAAATTATATTGCCGCTACATTTTACATTCATCCAAAAGACATTGAATGGCTTACCAATTATTTATCTAAAAATTATAAACTAAACGATTTAAATATTACGCTTTTTCCAAAAAGATTAGACACTCAAAAAGATTTAAATTATTGGCAATCTGTTATTTCTATTCTTTC
>JAYTRS010000421.1:0-3460 GCA_043746065.1 Bacteroidota bacterium
CTTGGTTACATTCAACGTTCAGAAACAAATTCATTAAAATATGTTTTACAAAACCCATTTTTTTATTTGGGTATAAAAAGTAGTTTTTGGAATTCCGAAAAGTTTCAATAAAATATTACTTCAATCTATTTACAAACTCATCAATTTTTGTTTTTGTTTTTTCGGAATAATTTATGGGAGATGAGCACACATTTTTACTACAAACAAATAAACTTGGCGAGCCTAAATCTGGGTAATGCCCGGGCGCTTCAACCTTAATTAATTTTTGTGGGTGATAATATTTTTGTACTTGTTTAATTAATTTTTTTGTTTCGGTCGAGTTTATATCTGTAGTTACAACTGTAAATACTAAATGATGCTTAATAGCTTTGCCAATTGCTATGTTGTAATCGGCAATTAAACGCTCTTCGTTTTTTAAAATTTTATCTACGCCTACTGCTTTTAAAGTTGCCTCCGCTATTTTATATAGGCTTTCATCATCTGTTAAATCACCTAATTCAATTAAAAAACGTGCAAATAAAGCATTCTCGTTTAAAACCTTTGTTGCAGCTCTTTTTCCGCCTAAGGTGACAGGCATTAGGTTAGTTGAAAAAAATCCTCCATTTTCTTTATCATACAATTTTTCAATAACAATATTTTTTAATAGGCGGCATTGTTGTAACCAAAATGTATCGTTTGTAAATTGATATAATTGTAACATAGCTAAACCTGAGTGCGATTGTGGCTTTAAATACATTATGTTTTTTTGTGCCGAATCGGTTGGTAGTTCACGCATACGTGTTACGCTGTTTTTATTTTCGATAACTGTTTTAAACCAACCTTGTTGTAAATGCGATTTACTCATTATTTTTTTCGCAACACTTACGGCAATGTTTAAATTACTTGAATCGCCAGTGGCTTCGTAAAGTTTTAAAAATGCTTTTACAATTCTAAAATTAATATCAGTGTATAGTGTTTTATCAATAGGTGGTTCGCCATATTTTTTGCGTTGCTCGGCTGGTAATAAAAAATATTTTTCGGGTTCAATTTTTAAAGCGGTTTTATCTAAGGTTAAGTACTCTTCTTGGCTATTGTAAAACAAACTATCTTGTTTAGATAACATACTATTTAGTAAATATTTTTTTAGTAATTGCGCTTCTTTTAACCATTTTATATTGCTTGTTGCCATATACGCTTCGGCATAATTATTCATTACACCACCCTGATATTCGCTACGTTTTTCGGGCTGTGCACCTTTCCATTGCTGACCACCACAACCAAAATAAACACCACCACATTGCCTATCGCTAACGGCCGCATATTTAGTTAAAGAAGCAAGCGCTTTATTAATTTCGGTTTTTTTGTTAGACGTTTTAGCAAGCCAAAAACTATATTCCACAGGTTGATATAAGGGTATTTTTAAAATATATCCCCAACCAGCATATAACGAATCGTAATAATAATCTAACTGCGAATATGCTTTTTTATCTAACTCTGGTAAACTTGATTTATCGGGAGTTTCTGACGAAAAAAAATCGTTGTTTTGAATTTCGGTTTTACCAGATTTATAATTGGCTAAAAATTCTTTTAAAATGGGTATAAATACCTGAGGCTGCCTATTGCCTTGCAATGCTTTTAATTGATTGCCATTAGAATCTAAAAAAATTAAAGCAGGCCAGCCCCATTCTAAAAAACGTGCACCTACGTCGGGTTGTGCCTCGGCATCAGCTTTAATGGGAATAAAATTTTTATTAATAAAGTTAATTACAGCAGTATCAGTGTACGTTTTTTCTTCCATTAAATTACAGGCAGTACACCACTCCGTGCCCACATCTAAAAAAATAGGTTTATTTAATTGTTTTGCTTTTTTAAAGGGTGTTTCGCCCCAAGCATACCAATTAATTTTAGTTGTTTGCGAATAGAAAAATGTACTTAAGGTTAATGCTAAATAAGTGAGGGTAAGTTTCATATTTAAATATACGAAGTTAATAACTAAACCTTACAGTTTTATGTTTAAAATAGATGGTTTGTTTGTGAAAAGTGTTTATTTTTATAAAACAGAAAGGGTTTTATTAAATTTTTTAATTAATGCGTTATGATAAAAATATCACCTTTTAAGTTAAATGTATTATTATTGATAATTACAATAATTGCACAACTAGTAATTTCGGCAAAACCATACGTTTGGGAATCTTACTCAGATGTTTATGATTATCTAAAGCAATCAAAAATTTCTATTTTTAGTATTGATTTTTTTGCACCAAAACCAAGTCTAAATTTTTATCCACGACCATTTACAATACCACTAATTTATAAATTATCTGGAAGTTCCCCAGATATTATCATTATTATTCAAAAAATAATACATTCCTTGTGTACGTTTTTATTAGCCTACTCATTGCTTTTATTTTTACAAAAAAAAATAAATCAATATATAGTCGTTTTTCTAATTTATTATTTAATGTCGTGGTGGAATATACTTGGTTGGACAGAACTCCTATTATCCGAATCTTTGTCTATTTCGTTTATGTTTTTATGGATAGCAACTTTTTTAATTTCTATTAAGAAAAATACACTATTAACATTTATACTTCATATTACTACCACTATTTTATTTTCATTTACCAGAGATAATTGGCCATATGTAATTGTTTTGTTCTATTTATTGTGCGTTTGTTTTTTTTATTTCCACAAAAAAATATATTTAAATAAAATATTATTTTTGACTTTATTTGGGATAACATTGTTTTATATTCAAGGTATTACAAGTAATATAGGTCAACGGTATAAATTACCAATTCTTAATTCAATAATTTTAAGAATTATACCTAATGAAAAGTACACACAATGGTTTGTTGAAAATGGACTTCCTCAATCAGATAGTCTTCGGAAATTTTTTTCTGGAATTAACCCTAATGATGAATCAAAAATAAAACTATACGGTTTATATAAAGATTCTACTTATAATTCTTTATTTAATTGGATTGTTAAGGATGGGAAAATAACGTATTTAAAATTTTTAATTACCCATCCGTCCTACAGTTTATTGTTTGAGGAATCAGACAAACAAATTCAGAGAATATGGAGTTATAATCTATTTTATACTCCAAGTTTTAAAGGTTATTCGCGGCTAGCTCAGTTTGTATTTCCTATTTTTCATCCTCTTATTACACTTCTATTACTTATAATAGTTTTATTTAAATACAGAGTTTTTTTTACATTAATTACTATATGTTTGTTTATTGCTTTTTCTTTTAATATACTTTTGTTATATAATGCAGATGCTATGGAGGTTGAAAGACATTTGTTTATTACCAATATTATAAATCAAATAATAGCTTTTTTTTGCATTTTTATAATAGTTGAAAATTTTACACTAATTAAAAAAGTAATTAAACTCTAGTAGTGTTATTCTTTTTTCTGAGTGTTTGGACAGCCTTAGTTTTTAATTCTAAATTAAGTTAGTTATAATTTTTTTTAT
>JAYTRS010000422.1:0-3459 GCA_043746065.1 Bacteroidota bacterium
CATAATCATCCGCCGATTCTATTGTATAGCCTTCGTTGTGTAAAAAAAGTTTTATTGCTTTTCGCAAATCGGGTTCGTCTTCAATCAATAAAATTTTCATCTGTAGATATTATTTTTTAGTGGAATACGCCATATACTTTTATTTTCTTTGTTCAACTTTGCGCAAAGCTATTCCATAGCATAAAGTTATATTATTTTGTAATGCTAAATCTGGGTAAATTCTGTTTAAACAACTTGTTTTTTTTAAAAATAAAATTAAAATTTAAAAAAGGGTTCCATTCTACTAAAAATTTTATCTTTGCCACATTAAAAAATAAACTATTATGTATCCAACCACATTACCCAATAAAGGTCCTATTTCAAACTTTGTAAACCATCATTACAAACATTTTAACGCCGCTGCTTTGGTGGATGCCGCTAGAGGATATGAAACGCATTTAACCGAAGGTGGGAAAATGATGGTAACCCTTGCTGGAGCAATGAGTACGGCTGAGTTAGGCAAATCGTTAGCTGAAATGATTAGGCAAGGTAAAATAGATATTATTAGTTGCACAGGCGCTAATTTAGAAGAAGACATTATGAATTTAGTGGCGCATAGCCATTACAAACGTGTACCAAATTACCGCGATTTAAGCCCAAGCGATGAGTGGGATTTATTAGAAAATCACTATAACCGCGTTACGGATACCTGTATACCTGAGGAAGAGGCTTTTCGCCGATTACAAAAACATATTTACAAAATTTGGAAAGACGCAGATACGGCTGGTGAACGTTACTTTCCGCACGAGTTTATGTACAAAATATTAAACAGTGGCGAGTTAGAGCAGTATTATGAAATTGATCCAGAAAATAGTTGGATGTTAGCAGCTGCTGAATGTAATTTACCAATAATAGTACCAGGTTGGGAAGATAGTACCATGGGGAATATTTTTGCAAGTTATGTAATTAAAAACGAAATAAAAGCCAGTACCATGAAAAGTGGTATTGAGTACATGGCTTGGTTAGCCGATTGGTACCCAAAAAATAGTGGTGGTAAAGGAGTAGGCTTTTTTCAAATTGGTGGTGGTATTGCAGGCGATTTTCCTATATGTGTAGTGCCTATGCTTTACCAAGATATGGAAATGGAAAACATACCGTTTTGGAGTTATTTTTGTCAAATTTCTGATTCAACAACATCGTATGGTTCTTATTCAGGCGCGGTGCCTAACGAAAAAATTACCTGGGGTAAGTTAGATATTAATACCCCAAAATTTATTGTAGAAAGTGATG
This sequence comes from Bacteroidota bacterium, assembly GCA_043746065.1. GTDB lineage: Bacteria > Bacteroidota > Bacteroidia > B-17B0 > Aurantibacillaceae > Aurantibacillus. The sequence goes on from JAYTRS010000422.1 coordinate 1,270, forward strand.
CAACTATTGTAGTACCACTAATTTTTGCATGGGTATTAGGTTGGTAAAATTTAAAGTTTAATTCCAATTAAGCAAACGTCGTCAACTTGTTCTAAATTACCTTTCCAAGTATTAAACTGTTGGTTTATTATTTCTGATTGTTGGTTGGGTAATTGCTGATGAATACTAAGTAACAAATCATCTAATTGTTTGTACTTAAATTTTTTGCCTTTAGGGCCACCAAATTGGTCGGGGTAACCATCAGTATATAAATACAAAAATTGATTTGAGTTTAAATCAATAGTATGAAGTGTAAAATTATCTGTTTTTTCGCCTTTGCCTACTGGCATTTTATCATAAGGTAAATGAGTAATTGAAGTTTGAGTATTTTTTGTTGCTTTAGAAACTACAACAGGCGAATTGTTTGCCGCAGCATACGTTATTGTATTGGTTAATTTATTAATACATAATAAAATCCCATCAAAGCCATCTTGTTGACCTTCAGAGCTTATAGTATCAACCAAGCGTTGTCGCACATAATCAAAAACTTGATTGGGATTGAAAATGCCTTTTTCTTTAATAGCTTCGCTTAAAAATGACATATTTAAAAGACTCATAAATGCTCCTGGCACACCATGGCCAGTACTATCGCAAATGGCTAAATAAAATAAATTGTTAATTTCGGTTGTCCAATAAAAATCGCCACTTACAATATCTTTTGGTTTAAATAAAATAAAATAATTTTCTTTTTTTAAATTTGTATTTAATGTTTGCATATTAGCCAATAAACCCATTTGAATACGTTTGGCATAATTTATAGAATCTAAAATTTCTATATTTTTATTTTCAATTACATTTTTTTGTTCTTGAGTTTGTTTTTCTTTTAATTCAATAATTTGTTTTTGTTTAGTAATAATTCTAAACCTGTTAAAAATAATTAAACCAAACACCAGTACCAATGCTAAACCAATAGAAAGAGCTATTTTAAAAAGTTTATCCTTATCTATTTGGGCTTTGTTGGCTTTTAATTGCAAATCTTTTACCTTGGCCAGTTCAGCATTTTTAATGCTATCTCGTTCGGTACGTTTATTAAAAGTAAATTCCATTTCAAGTTTACTAACCTCTGAGTTTCTTAAATTCTCATTTAATTGTTCTTTTAACCTAACGTATGTTTCATAATTTTCGAGGGCTTTTGTTTTATTATTTTTCTTTTTATAAAACTCGTATAATTTTTGTACGGCATCAACTGTTGTTTCTAAATTTTCTGACTTTAATGAAATGTCTTTTGCAATTAGAAAATATTTTATTGCATCATTATTTTTCTTTTTTAAATCATATATCTCACCTATTTCAAGAGCCGATCTGCCTTTTTCATAATAATTCTCAATTTCTCCAGCAACATTATAACATATTAAAAAATTTTCTAAAGCTTTATCATACTCTTTTAAATTAAAATAGGTAATTCCTATATTGCCCGTTGCAGAACAAATACCATTTTTATTATTTTGTTTTTGATATAATGTTAAACTTTTTAAGCCATAGCTTAAAGCTTTTTTATTATCACCAAAATTTGAATAGAGTAAACATAAATTATTGTATATACTCGCAAGGCTAGCAACTACATTTCCTTTCTCAGCAATAACCAAAGCTTTTAATTGATACTCTAAGGCTTTTTTATTTTGTTTAAGTTGAATGTAAAGGGCGCCAATATTACTATAAGCGGTTAATATTGTTTCATTATCTTTTGTTTTTTCGCCATAATTTAACGATTGTTGATAATATTCTATAGCCTGAACATATTCACCTTTTACCTGAAAACAAGCGCCTAATAGATTTGTAATTTTTGGTTGTTGCTTACTTAATTTACTCTTTTTTAAAAGTACAAATGCTTTTTTTGCTAATGTGTAAGCCGAATCTACATCAGAATAAATATATTCCCAACTTAAATTATAGTAAGCAAAAAATTTAACGGTATCATGCGCATTTGGGTTTTTAATAATGTTTAGCAGTGAATCTTTATTAATGGAGTAAACACGTAGTTGTAAAACTACAAAAAGCATTAAAAAAAATATGTTTTTGTTATATTTCAATTATGTAAAGTGTATAATATTACTAAAAAAGCTTAAAAAAATCATCATAATGGTTTAAAAATCAGTTTAAAAAATAGTTTAATCGTTTTAGGTTAAAAATACGTTTTATAATTGTAAACAA
>JAYTRS010000423.1:0-3443 GCA_043746065.1 Bacteroidota bacterium
GAGTAGCTTAGATTTATATAGGGATTCCGCATTAATGAATAAATACCTTGAAAAAACTGATTTGAGTATTAAAGTAAAATACAAATAACTTACTTCTTAGTTTACCTAGCTGTCGCGGACGTGTCGTCCGTGTCCATAGATAAAAACCGTAACTAAATTAGCTACGGTTTTTTATTTATAAATTGTAAATACTTTTGTTTGTAAATAATCAAATCAATTATTTGCATTGCTATGTATTTATTTTCATCATTAAGCTCTAATATTTTTTGTGTTTTGTTAATGAGTTCGCTATTCTCTGGTATTTGTTTACGCTCATTATATTCTTGTCCATGTACTAAAAATTCGATGGTAATATTATAAAATTGAGATAGTTTGTATAGTGTTAAAATAGTAGGCATAACTTTACCTGACTTTAATGCTTGATAATTTTTTAAACCAGCTTCTAAAGAAATAAATTTATTAGAATATCGGTGTTGAGTTTGTAAATCAGCTAATCTACGACCAATCATAGCTTTATCAACTAACACGGCTTTATTTTCTTTCATTAACTAATGAACTCGCCATGTGCGAAACAGTACGTTTAACATTAACAAGTTCGATAATATAATTTAAGAACCCCGTCTCGTCCTCGTTTAGCGTAGCGTAACGAGGACGTTTTAAAGATGCGTTTGTAACGCATAAAAAGAAAACCGTAACAAAACAGTTATGGTTTTTTTTAATATTTTAATTATTTTTCTAGCTCATCAAATAACGTAGCCATTTCGGCGGTAGAGATGATGTTTTTAAAACGTTTAGCTTTAAGACCTTTAGTAAGTTTTAAATCGCCAGTCCAAAGTTTGGCATCAAGGTGTTTAGCTAAAGCAACAAAAGGCACATCGTACGGGTCAATATCGGTTAATTGTTTTTGTGTGCTGTCAATTAATTTTTGTGGTAGCAAACGATCATTAATAAAAGTAATGTGATGCGTAACAAAATCTTCTAATTCTAATAATTCGTTTTTAGTAAGTTTGGTTAATTTTTGTAATTTATCACGATGATTAAAAATTTCGGTATGCAAATAATCACAAGAGTAAAATTGAAAATGAGGTTCGGAGTAAATTAATAGTTGAGCTAATCGGCTGTTTGTATTGAGTATGGCACTAAAAACAATATTAGTATCTACAACAATTTTCATTTAGTTGTTTTCTTTTTTTTAGCATTCCAACTTTGTTTAATATCGCTGATAAGCTCATTTACTTGAGTTTGCGATACTTTAAACTTTGCAGTTAGCTCTTTGTATCGAGCAAAGTTTAAAATATTTTGTAAGTCTTGTATATCAACATTAGGCGAAAGCCTAATGATTACTTCGTTGTTTGTACGTTCTACTAACATAATGTTTTGGGGTTATTAATTAAGCTGATAATTGTTGATGAATTGAACTTTTAAAAATAAATCCATCTAAAAACTCAATTAGTAAATGTTTTTTACTTTCGGGTAAAAGTTCAATTTTTTTAAACTGTAATAATAAACGTTCGTCCTTTAATGAATCAATTGCTTTGTTTTCTAAAGTACCATTCATTAAAAAATCTGCATTAATTTCTAAAGCACTTGAAATCCTATTTAAAACATCTGCCGAAGGAGAAGCGTCGCCACGTTCATAACGCCCGATGTTAGTGTAATGTACTTTACTTAGTTTCGCAAGCTCTTGTTGCGAAAGACTTTTATTAGTGCGAGCTTCTTTTAAACGAGTTGCTAATGTTTCCTTTTGTTGTTTTTTCATAATCAATTAGATTAATGTTAAAATACTTATTAACACTACAAATATACTGTATACGCACTAAAAAACAGTTTTTAATGATGCGTATGTGTATAACTAACGTATTTGAATAGTATAGTTATAAAGTTGATATGTTAAGTTTGTAGCGTAAACGCACAATTTAATTTTATCAACAATGGAAATCCACCACATCAAACAAAACCTCACCTTAAGCCAAGTACTACACCACTACAATTTAAAACCCGATAAGAATTTACGGTTAAACTGCCCCTTCCACGAAGATAAAAGCCCGAGTTTACAAGTGTATTACAAAACACATACAGCTTATTGCTTTAGTAGTAATTGCAAAACACACGGCAAAAGCCTTGATGTAATTGATTTTATCATGTATAAAGAAAATATGACTAAGCACGAAGCTTTAGAAAAAGCCGCACAATTAGTTAATGAAACAACAGGACAATTAGATAACGTAAAGCCAAAACTGTCGCAAGAGCCAATTAAACAAGCCACACAGCCAAGCATCAGCAGAGAACAGATTTTACAAAATATGTTTCAGTACTTTAAAAACGCTATACATAACAGCCCACCAGCAAGAGACTATTTACAAAGCAGAAACTTAAATCCTTTAAAAATAGAAATAGGCTATAATACAGGGCAATTCCACCATGGCGCAAGACGAGACGAAACTTTAATTAATAATTGTGTACACGTTGGATTGCTTTATCCATGGGGCGTAAACAACAAACGCCCCGAATTGCAAGCCTATAAACCATTTGCAAAATATGGTATTTGCTTTGCGATGCGCAACAAAGGCAATCACATTACAGGTTTATACTTCCGCTCAACAATGAATGATAATAATGCCAAACACTACTATTTAAAGGAAAGTACAGGACTTTATCCAAAATATCCAAGTGAAGAAACCGAAAAATTAATTATTTGTGAAAGCATTATTGATACAGCCAGTTTATTACAAATAGAAAGTATAGCTTCTAATTACACACTATTAGCGAGTTACGGAACAAATAGACTAAACGAAGAAATACAAAATGCCATCAAAGAATTACCAAATTTAAAGGAACTTATTTTTGCTTTTGATAATGATGAAGCAGGAAACACGGCAGTAACAAAGTACGCAGAGGAATTTAATATTTTGTTAAATCAAACTAAAAAAGTAATTGTTAGCAAAATAGAATTGCCTTGCAAAGATGTAAACGAAACACTCATAGCTCATAACGAAGATGTGTTTACCCATTTAATAGAAAAAAGACAAAACTTATTTTCTTTTTCAATTGAAAAAGAAAGCGGTGAGCCACCGCAGGCAATTAATGTATCAGATGAAAAAGAAAATAATCTAACTAAAAAACTAAACTCAAATAATCCTCACAAATTAACATACACAAGCGATACAGCTACTTATTTAATAAAAGGCGGAGTAGATAAAGTCATGAGTAAACTAAATGTAACGCTTGAAATAATAAACGAACAATTAAATGAAAGTATTAATAAAAGGCGTTTTAAAATAGATTTATACGATACTAAACAAGTAGAAAAAACACTACAAGAAGCAAACGAATATTTACAATTATATAAATCAATCTTAGAAAAAGACATTTATCAATTAACAGAATTATTAGACACTTACCGTGAAACGCTTATTAATAATGATTTACAAAGCACCACAGAA
>JAYTRS010000424.1:0-3442 GCA_043746065.1 Bacteroidota bacterium
CAATTAATAAATGAAGAAGATTAAATAGTTATCTTAAAATTAATAACCTATTTGCATCTAACTTTATAAAAATAAAAAGTAAAATTGTAAAACTCCATAATGAAGAACCTCCGTAACTAAAAAAAGGTAATGGAATTCCTATAACTGGCATCAAACCAATAGTCATACCAATATTTACAGCCAAGTGAAAAAACAAAACAGCTGCTACGCCATAACCGTAAATCCTACTGTAATCAGAGCGTTGGCGTTCGGATAAAAATATAAGTCGTAGTATTAAAAAAAGTTCTAAAAAAATAACGGCAGTACTTCCTACAAATCCCCATTCTTCGCCTACCGTACAAAAAATAAAATCGGTATCTTGCTCAGGTACAAAATCGTATTTGGTTTGTGTACCTTGTAAATAGCCTTTTCCAAAAAAACCACCACTACCAATTGCTATTTTTGCTTGATTAACATTGTAACCTTCTTTTTTTAAATTTACTGTTCCCCGCCCTAATAATACATCGATACGCACTTTTTGGTGAGGCTCTAAATGATTATACACATAATTTGTAGTTAACACCACACCACAAGCACTTGCAAATACTATGGCTACCATAATTAAATTTTTAAGACGGCGATTAATAAACAAAAACGATGCAAGCGAAATTATTCCTAAGGCTATAATTAATGCAAAAGTGTTTGTTACAACTAATGCCACCACAAATAAAATAGCAGCCAATAATCCAAAAATTAAAAAATTAACTGATAATCCTTCACGATACAATACAATTATAAACGCAATAAATACAATGGCTAAACCGGTTTCGTCTTGCAAAATTTTAATAATAAGTAGTGGCAAAAACACAAACATTAATGCATAAAATGTGTTTTTATAATTTTTAATTAAATCTTTTAAACGTAACCTATATTGAGGGTTTACAATAATATTACGATTACTTAAAAACTTTGCCAAGGCAAGATTAGTAGCAAATTTCATAAACTCAGCTGGTTGTATACCAAAATCGCCAAAGCGATACCACGATTTACTTCCTTTAACTTCTCGCCCTAATACAATTACCAAAATATTTGCTACTATAAAAAAAATATAAAAAAAGTAAGAAAAAGCGGTAAAAAAATTAGCGTCGATTAATAAAATACTAAAAGCAATAATTGCTGCACCACCAATCCAAATTAATTGTTTGCCATATTTTTGTGTGGTGTCAAAAATATTTTGATGTTCTTCATTATAAACAGCGGCATAAATATTAAGCCAACCCAAAATTACTAATAATGAGTATGTTAAAATAGTCAATCTATCTACACCATAAAATATACTATTTTCGTTACGAGCCACTTGCTAAGTTGTTTAATATTTATTTCCTATAATTAAATTTACCTAATATCTAATTTACAAAATCAATTAATGATGTTTAACTTTTAAAGCATCTTTTTTGTTATTCTTATTTATTAAATCGGCTTCAAACATTCTTTTTTCAACATCCACTCTATCTGTTTTACCTTTTAAATATTTTTCTATCATAAGAGTAGCAATTGGTGCGCTCCAGGTATTCCCAAAGCCTCCATTTTCAACAATACAGGCAATAGCAATTTTTGGATTATCGCGTGGTGCAAACGCAAAAAATACAGAATGGTCATCGCCATGAGGGTTTTGAGCAGTACCTGTTTTTCCACACACTACAATATCTTTTACCCGATTGGTATAAGCCGTGCCACCGGGTTCTAAAGCACCCTGCATCCCATCAATAACATTTGTATATGCGGTTTGATCTTGTACTCCAAAATAATGTTTTACTTTAAAGCGTTTATCAATATAACGGCTTGCGCCTATGCCTTTAATACAATGTGGCGTATAATAAAAACCTCTGTTTGCAATGCCTGCCACCACATTTGCCATTTGAAATGGAACAAGCAATAATTCGGCTTGCCCTATACCAAGAGATACTATTGTATTACTTCGCCAAGCATTTTTACCAAATATTTTATCGTAATATTTTACTGAGGGTACATTACCCGGCTTATCATACGGTAAATCAGTATTTAAGTGAGTACCCGGCCCAAACGATTGAACCATATCACGCCAATGATTGTATCCATCAACAAATTTTGGATATTTTTTTTGATCTACAATTTCTCTAAAAACATAGCTGTAATAGGAGTTACACGATGCCGAAATAGAGCCAACTAAACTTTTTCCACCGCCATGTGCATGGCATTTTGGCTTGCCTCCCATTGGCGGATAACCCATTTGGCAGGGAAATACAGTACTTCGGTTAATTAAACCATCTTGTTGTGCAATTAAGGCTCCTATTAATTTAAAAATAGAACCAGGAGGGTACATAGCCGTTAAAGCTCTATTAAACAATGGTAAATTGATAGTATCGTAATATAATTTAGTAAAATTTTTACTTCGCTCTTTGCCTCCTACTAATAAATTAGGGTCGTAAGCTGGCGCCGAAATTAAGCATAGAATTTCGCCAGTGCTTGGTTCTATAGCTACAATGGCTCCTTTTTTACCTTGCATTAATTTTTCGCCATATTCTTGCAAAGTCATGTCAATACTACAATACAAGGGTTTACCGGGTATTGCCAAGGTATCGTAAATTCCATTCATATAACTACCAATAATTTTATTATGTACATCGGTAATGGCAATACGAGTCCCTTTTTTTCCTCTTAAATCTTGTTCATAGCTTCGCTCAATACCACTAATACCAATATAATCACCCTCACGATAATAACTATTTTTTACGGCCCCTTCTTTACTAATCTCACCCACATAACCTAATAAATGTGCCGCTATTGGTCGTGGATATTTCCTAACGGTTCGTTTTTGTACAAAAAAACCTTTAAAGCGGTATAATTTTTCTTGCAAAGCCGCATAGGTTTTTTGCGACATTTGTTTTTCAAAAACACTTTCTTTACGAGGCGAATTTGGTGCTTGGCAAGCTTTTTTTATACGACGTAAATAATCTTCTTTAGTAATTTGTAGCACTTCGCATAATCCCATCGTATCACAACCTTTACTTTCTTTGGGTATAATCATTAAATCGTAACTGGCTTCGTTAAATACTAATAATTTTCCGTTACGGTCGTAAATATAGCCACGCACAGGGTATTCGGTCATATATCTAAATGCATTGTTTTGTGCATCGAGTTTATATTTATCGTCAATTACTTGTATGTAAAACAAACGGCACACATAAATGATAACAATTAGGCAAAAAAATCCACCAACAATTAATTTACGATTTCCTAATTGTGTATTATTACTCATTGTTTATTTACGTTTTGTGAAAAACAAAAATTGAATTAAGTAAATAAATAAAAATGTACCAATACTACTTAATATCGATCTTAAAAAAGTTCTAAAAAATTCAGAAAAACGAAATACTTCTAAATAAAAAAAGAAAAAATGATGAATTAATACCAACGAACCAGC
>JAYTRS010000425.1:0-3436 GCA_043746065.1 Bacteroidota bacterium
TTATTTGCTACACCCATTGCCGTATTATTATTTTTAATGCTGGTTACAATGGCTACGCCAGATAGAAAACAATTAAACGTAAACAAAATTAAAAGTACCATTAACGATAGTGCAAGTAAAACAACAGGTTATGATAAAAAAAATTGAACACATTGGTATTGCTGTAAAAAATATAAACGAGAGCAATCAATTATTTGAAAAATTATTTGGAGTACAAAATTATAAAATAGAAGCTGTAGAAAGCGAAGGTGTTAGCACATCGTTTTTTATGGTGGGCCAAACTAAAATAGAGTTGTTAGAAGCTACTACCCAAAATAGTGCCATAACTAAGTTTATTGAAAAAAAGGGCGAAGGTATTCATCACATTGCTTTTGAAGTAGATGATATTGTTGCTGAAATGCAACGTTTAAAAAACGAAGGCTTTGAATTAATACATCAACAGCCTAAAGATGGTGCCGATAATAAACGTATTTGTTTTTTACATCCAAAGTTTACCAATAGTGTTTTGGTTGAATTGTGCCAAGAAAAAAGTAAATAATTTTAATGAAATAAAGTTTATTTTTTTAAAACAAAATGCAACAAACAGAAAAACAAAAGACTATAACTATTAAATTTATTTAAAATGAATTTAAACTATAAATATAAATTTACCTGCCGTAGGATTAGCCTCGCACATTTAAACCTACAAAATTTGGCGGAGCGGATAAAACCGATTGGTTGACACTTAAATAATGATACAATTATTTTCCTTTATATATATTTCCTTTGCCAAAATTGAAATCGAACATATTCGCTTTAAGGCTCCCTTGAAATTATATCCTAGTAAATCAAATAATTTGACAAATAGTTCATCAAGTTCTTTAATCACTATTTTATGAGTCATTGCTGGCGGATTCATATTAACTTTCTCGGGGTCAAAAAGCAACAATAACCCAAGATTATCTGAACTAGGATATCTTATTTCATCCCATTTATTTAAGTTTAAAATAAAATCATCATATTCATTTAAAGAGGCTTCAGGGTAAATTGATTTAAATTCCGACCATAAACTTTCTAAATCATGTCCCGATTTCTTTCCCTTCTTAAATGAAATTATATAATCTTTATCTTCAGGCCTATTTGCTGTATTTTTTTTTATTAGACCTGCTTTTAAAACCATTTCGATAGAATGATGAAGTATATTGGCACATATGGGGGTTGACCCAAATATTGCGGAAGCTCTGCCAGCTAAATAATATTGTATCGAATAATTGCAGAAATCTTTAAAATAGACGAAATTATATTCTTTACTCATTTTTTATTACAAATATAGAAGCATTCTTATGTATTTTAATGACATATTAATTTTTAGTTTAAAAAATGCGGACACTTAAGCAGACCGCAACTTTGTGCCACCCCACTTCGCAGTATATACAAAACACATATACAAGCTCCGCAATATTTTGTGTGAAGACATTGAGCATTGCTAATTTTGCGGAATTATATATTTGTAAAACAAAATGCAACAAACAGAAAAACAAAAGACTATAACTATTAAATTTATTTAAAATGAATTTAAACTATAAATATAAATTTAAAGCCGCAGGATTAGCCTCACACACCCAAACATACAAAATCCAACGGAGCGGAAGGGTCGTTATCTTTAAATAAAGCAGCAATCTTGTTAAATGAAGAGTCTTAATTTAAACACAAAGAGTTGTTATCTTTAAATAAAGCAGTCATCTCGTTAAATAAAGAGTTGTTATTGTTAAATGAAGAGTCTTTATCTTTAAATAAAGAGTATAGATGCTTAAATGAAGACATAATATTTTTACATTAAGCTGCGTAATGGTTTATTTTAAACCCGTAATTGTTAAAGGCTGTTTAATTAAATAAACTAGTGTGCAGGGCTTGTAAAGCCTCTTTTTTTAAACTGCCATGTATTAATACCGAAACATTATTAGCACTACCACCATACGATACCATACGTAAAGGAATATCTTTTAAAGCCTGTAATACTTTAAAGCCATAGCCCGCTTTATTTTTTGGTATTTGTCCAACTACGCAAATAATAGTTTGGTTTTCATCTACTTCTACAGTGGCAATATCATTTAATTCTTTTAAAATGGCTTGTAAATTTGTATTATTATCAATTGTTAGCGATATGGCTACTTCGCTGGTAGTAATCATATCAATAGGGGTTTTGTAACGTTCAAATATTTCAAATACAGAGCGTAAAAACCCATGTGCCAATAACATTCTATCGCTTTTTATATTAATTGCAGTAATTCCATCTTTTGCGGCAACGGCTTTAATACCTTCGCTGGTACTAAGGTTTGCAATTAATGTGCCTAGGGCTTGTGGCTGCATGGTATTTTTTAAACGCACGGGTATGTTACGTTTTTGAGCTGGTAAAATACAGGTAGGATGTAAAATTTTTGCACCAAAATAAGCTAACTCTGCTGCTTCGTCAAAACTTAATTCATCAATAGGTTTTGTATTTTGTACAATACGAGGGTCGTTATTATGCATCCCATCAATGTCTGTCCATATTTGTACTTCGGGGCTGCGAATAGCGGCACCAATTAACGATGCTGTATAATCACTCCCCCCTCGTTTTAAATTATCTATTTCGCCAAAGGCATTTCGGCAAATGTACCCTTGTGTTATAAATAAATTTTGGTTGGGGTGTTTTTTTATTTCGGCTATGCAATTTGTTTCAATATAATTTAAATCGGGCTCATCATTTTCATCTACTCGCATAAAATTAAGAGCAGGTAATAAAACAGAGTTTACGCCAATTTCTTCTAAATAGTAATGAAATAGGGCGGTGCTTAGTAACTCGCCTTGGGCTAAAATGGCTTTTTCTTCGTTAGCCGTAAACATATCTAAGGTAAACGCTTTAATATAATTAAAATGATTTGTAATTAAACTATCGGCTTTTTCAATACTCTGCGGTTTAGTAAATAGTTGAGTTACTACGGTTTTATAATTATTTTTTAAAGCATCAATAAATGTATTAGCCTTACTAACATCTTTGCTATAAAGGGCGTTATTTATTTCTACTAAGGCATTTGTAGTGCCACTCATAGCGCTTAATACAACAATTTTAGGTGTTGTATTTACGGTAAGTGTAACAAGGTCTTTTATGCGTTGTGGACTGCCAACACTAGTGCCTCCAAATTTTAATACAGTAAGCATATTTTAGTAAATTATTTTTTTATTGGTGTTTGCGTTTTCCAATGGGTGGTATTAATTAAATGTAATACATCTTGCTTAATATATTCTACCACTATCCTCAGCGAATCGATATTTGGAACGGAATTAAAATACAAAGCACCACGTAAAAAATGATGCGTACTATCAGTTAAATAAAATTGAAGGGCAGAGGCGGTATTACCCTCAATATTAAACAATAAACCATATACTTTTGCGCTATCTTTAATAATTACAACTT
>JAYTRS010000426.1:0-3413 GCA_043746065.1 Bacteroidota bacterium
TTTGATAAAAGTAAAAATTGGGTAATGGTATTTAAAGATAAAAAAAATATCGAAACTAAATTAGTAGAAGTATATAGTACTATTGGTGATATGACTTACATCTCAAGTGGTTTAATAGAAGGGGAAAAAGTAATTTCTAAAAATGGATTGCTTATTTATGATGCGTTAAACGACTAATTAGAACTACTTAAATCATGAATAAATTTATTAGAAATATAATTACCTTTTCCATAAAAAATAAAATATTTACTTTTTTTTGGGTAGGTTTATTAGTAGTAGCAGGTTGGATAAGTTATATTAACATTCCAATTGAAGCATTTCCGGATGTTACCAACACTCAAATTATTATAGTAACTGAATGGAATGGGAGGAGTGCAGAGGAAGTAGAACGATTTGTAACTACTCCTATTGAAATTGCCATGAACTCCGTTCAGAAAAAAACAAATGTTAGAAGCATTACCATGTTTGGATTATCGGTTATCAAAATTATTTTTGAAGATGATGTGGAGGATTTTTTTGCCAGACAACAAGTAAATAATCAACTACGTAATGTAACTCTACCAAACGAAGTAGATCCTGATGTTCAGCCACCATACGGACCAACCGGAGAAGTTTACCGTTATGTATTAAAAGGAAAGAACCGAGATACAAGGGATTTATTAACGCTTCAGAATTGGGTTATCGATCGCCAATTAAGAGCTGTATCTGGCATTGCAGATGTTGTAGCATTTGGTGGTCAAGAAAAAATTTATGAAATTTCTGTTGACCCTGTCAAATTACAAAAATATGATATATCGCCTCCACAAGTTTATGAAGCCGTTACAAAAGCAAATTTAAATGTTGGTGGCGATGTCATTGAAAAAAATGGCCAAGCCTATGTTGTTCGTGGATTAGGCTTACTTAATACCATAGAAGATATTGAAAACACGATTGTTGACGATTTTAACGGTAACCCTATATTAATTAAAAACCTGGCAAGTGTTACCGAATCAAGCGCACCAAGGGTTGGACAAGCTGGATTAAATGAGAGTGACGATGTAGTAGAAGGAATTGTAGTGATGCGTAAAGGCGAAAACCCAAGCGAAGTATTAGCCAGATTAAAAACTAAAATAGAGGAATTAAATACAACGGTTTTACCCTCTGACGTAAAAATGGAAGTGTTTTATGACCGAGATAATTTGATGTCATTTTGCACCAAAACAGTTATGCATAATTTACTTGAGGGAATTGTTTTTGTAACCCTTATCGTTCTTTTATTCATGGCTGATTGGAGAACAACGTTAATTGTTTCAATCATCATTCCTTTAGCCCTATTATTTGCATTTTTATGTTTGAAATTAAAAGGTATGAGCGCCAACTTATTATCATTAGGCGCTGTTGATTTTGGTATCATCATAGATGGGGCCGTTGTGATGGTCGAAGGATTGTTTGTAATGCTAGATCATTTGGCCCATAAACATGGCATGGAAAAATTTAATAAGCTTGCTAAATTAGGCTTAATAAGGCATACGGCAACTGGTTTAGGAAAAGCAGTTTTCTTTTCTAAACTTATTATTATTTCTGCTTTACTCCCCATTTTTGCGTTTCAAAAAGTAGAAGGTAAAATGTTTTCTCCACTTGCCTTTACTTTAGGCTTTGCTTTATTAGGAGCTCTTATTTTTACCCTTACATTGGTGCCTGTTTTGGTTTCTATTTTATTAAAGAAAAATGTAAAAGAAAAGAAAAACGTATTTGTTGAATTCTTTAATAATATTGTAGCTAAAGGATTTAAAAAAACCTTTGCTAATAAGCGTCTCAGTTTTATTATTTCAATGTCCATATTATTATTTTCACTTTTCTCAACAAAGTGGTTAGGTACCGAATTTTTACCTCAATTAAATGAAGGCGCTTTATGGGTGGAAGCAAAACTACCTATGAGTAATTCTTTAACTGAAACTATAAAAACAGTATCTCTACTAAGAGCAGAGTTACAAAAATTCCCAGAGGTAAACGGCGTATTATCTCAAACAGGCAGAAGTAATGATGGAACTGACCCAAGCGGATTTTACTACGTGCAAATGCAAGTAAACTTAAAACCAAAAGACGATTGGAAAAGAAAAATTACGACTGATCAACTGGTTGAAGAAATAGATAAGGTGTTGAAAAATTATCAAGGTATTGTGTATAATTATTCTCAGCCTATTATTGATAACGTTGCTGAATCTGTTGCTGGTATTAACGCAAGTAATGCCGTTAAAATATACGGCGATGATTTAGAAAAACTGGATGAATTAGCTAATAAAGTAATCGAACAAATAAAAAATGTACCAGGTATTAAAGATGTTGGTATCCTTAGAAATGTTGGTCAACCCGAAATTAGTGTTTTGTTAGATGAAGAAAAAATGGCCATTTATGGCGTTCAAAAATCGGATGCTCAAAGTATTATCGAAATGGCTATTGGAGGAAAAACAGCCACTCAAAAATACGAAGGCGACCGAAAATTTGATATCAGAATTCGTTATTCTAAAGAGTACAGAAAAGATGAAGAGGATATTATGAATTTAATGGTTCCTACTGTTAGAGGCACTAAAATTCCTTTAAAAGAAATAGCAACACTTAAAAAAGTAACAGGCCCTGCTTTCATTTACAGAGATAATACCAAACGTTTTATTGGTGTTAAATTTTCAATTAGGGAACGTGATTTAGGAAGTACGATTGCCGAAGCACAAAAAAATGTGGATAAAAACATCAAACTTCCAAATGGTTATAAAATTGGTTGGACTGGCGAATTCGAAAATCAAGTGCGTGCCACTAAACGCTTAGGACAAGTTGTACCTATCAGTTTAATCTTAATTTTTGTGTTATTATTTATTATGTTTTCTAATATTCAAGATGCATTGCTGGTTTTAATTAACGTTCCATTTGCCTTAATTGGAGGGATATTTGCATTACATATTACAGGAATTAACTTTGGAATTTCCGGTGGAGTTGGCTTCATTGCTCTGTTTGGTATTTGTATTCAAAACGGAGTAATTCTCATTTCTGAGTTTCATGCCAATCTCAAAAATAAAATGGATTTGGAAACTTCCATTTTTGAAGCTGTAAAAGTTAGAACCCGACCCGTTGTAATGACCGCATTAATGGCTGCTATTGGACTAATGCCCGCTGCTTTATCAAGCGGAATTGGCTCAGAATCCCAAAAACCATTAGCCATTGTTATTATTGGAGGGTTAGTAACAGCTACTATTTTTACATTGATGATTTTCCCTATATTTTACTACTGGGCACAGCGTAAAAAACACATCGATATCTAATTTGTAAAAGTTAGTTTAAATAATGATAGTTTTAAATTTTTAGACTAGTCTAAAAATTATGTTAGACTAATAGAAATATTACTATATTTGTAGACTTAAAATTATTCCATTTAAATAAAA
>JAYTRS010000427.1:0-10538 GCA_043746065.1 Bacteroidota bacterium
GCAACCTTTAATGGGCATTAGTTGTTCTTTAGCGTCCATTAAGCATCCTTTAATGGGCAATAAATGATCTTCAGCGTCCATTAAGCATCACTTAATGGGCATTAGATGATGCCTAATGGAAAATGTAGTACTATTTTTAACTGATTTTAACATAAAAAGGCAAATTTTTGTGTGAAGCCTCCTTAATAGAGCGGTTTTTTTCAATAGGCTTAATCTGCTACTAATCATAAAAAAAGCGTTTCAATGTATTTGAAACGCTTTTTTTATTTTATTAAATGTAGTGTTATTGTATAACCAATTTACGGCTCATTTTAGCACCATTTATGCTAAGGTTTACAAAGTAAATACCTTTTGCTAGGGTGTTGTTTTTATTAATGACAATACTTTGCTCGCCAGTTGTGTAATTAGTATTAGTTACAGGTAATACTTCTTTACCCAACACATCTACTACGCTAATTTTAACGGTTGAAGCATCGTTTAAGTTAAATTTAAGTGTTGTTTCGCTAGTAGTTGGGTTTGGATATAAATTAAGTTTAATACTTTTTGTTAATTCATTTATACCAACGGTAGTAGGGTCTGAAACATTAATTGCATCTAAATACAAGTTGTTTCCATTACCAGCAGCTGGGTCTTCTATAAACTGAAAGCGAACCAACACACTTGCAGAACTTTGGTAATTAAACCATAATGCGGCAGTATTAGTTACATCATATGTTTTCCATTGGCTTGGGCTTGGTAAAAATGGAGTATTTGAAACTCCACCAGAACCTGATGCCATTTGACTTGCACTAAATGTGTAAATATCATTCCAAGTACCACCACAATCTAAACTACCTTGTAGTTTTAAAATATCGGCTTGTGTAGCTGTTTGGCGAGCATACGCATATTTAAAACTAAATACATTGTTTGGATAATTTACAACATCCATTATTGGCATTTGTAAAATATCTACTTGTCCTGCACCATCTTGTGAACCATCTATAAATACAGAAGCGTTCCCATCAATACCTGCATTACCAGTTTGTGCCCATGTTACACCGCCACCTAAGTTATTAACTACCCAATTAGTAGGTATAACAGTTGGCACTTCAAAGCTTTCAAAGTAACTATTAGTAATAACAGGTGCACCGTTTAATACCGTTACTGGTTTTACAATTGTACTACTACCTTGTGCATTACTAACGGTAAGAGTAACGTTTACAGTACCTGGGTTAGGAAACGAAATTGCTGTTTGCGATACTGATGGTAAAGCAATAACAGCACCATTATTAGCGCTCCAAGCATACGAAGTAATAACACCATTATAAGAACAATCTTTCATGGTTAATGAACCGCCTGAACATACTGTAAATGTAGTAGTTGGTAAAAAATTAGCAATTGGTGCGCAAGGCGTTGTTCCATTCACATCAGTAAAGGTTAAGTTACCCGCCGACCAAAGGTTGTTTCTACCACTAGTGCCAGATTGTGCTGCTGTACGAACACGTGTAGTTTGACCTTGTGTAAAGTTTTTAGGACAGCTTGAATAATCCATAAAATTTTCAACATTTTGGTAATATGGGGTTGTACCCGATGTGCATATTACATTTGAATTTGTGCCTGTAGCAGGGCAAGTACTAAAATTACCTTTAGTATCGGGGGTATCTGCTACATTATCTCCACCAGAAGCAGAACCACAGGTAACACCAGGATTATTGGTATTACCAAAAGTATGCGATAAATTAAACCAATGGCCAATTTCGTGCGAAAGTGAACGCGCATTTAAGCCTGCTAAAAATTGATAGTTGTAAACAATAGCATCTTGATCAGCACCACTGCCCCAAGTACCTGGCAACCATGTGTATCCTACAACAGTACCAGCTTGCATAGGTGCAGCAACTATATCTTTTACAATAATAATGTTTAGGTATTTTGTTGGATTCCAGGTAATACCTGTGTATAAATAACTAAATGCACCGCTTGGGTTTCTATCCCAAAGTGTACGTGTATCGTATTTATGCTCAATACCATTGGTACAGTTACCGCTTGGGTCTTTTTTAGCCAATACAAATTTTATATCGCTATTTACATATAACGCTTTAAAATCGGCATAAATAGAGTTAAAATCAGCACCAGCAGCAGCGTAATCGCTATTAATTTGTGCTAAAGCAGCAGTACATTGTGCATCGGTAATGTTTTCGGGCCCGCCCGTGTGCAATATGTGAAATACTACAGGAATAGTGTATTGTACAGCCGCCGTTTTGTTTAAGGCTTGGTTAGCTACATTATTTTTATAAGTAACTTCAAACTCCGCTTGTTTTTTTTCATATTGTGCTTTTGCTTGCGGGTTAGTTGCAAAATACTGGTTCATGGCATCGTAGGTTACGCAAGGTTGTATTTGTTGCGAATAACCAACTACAGAACTTAGCATTGCTAAACCTAACGTTAGTGTAGATAATTGTTTTTTCATATTAGTTGTGTATTTGTGTGTTTAGTTGTTATTTATAATATATACGTTTAAAATTATTTTTTGGTTGGGTTATTATTATTAGTGGCTAATTGGTTCATAGCCATCATGTCTTTTAAGGTTTTTTGCATACCATCCACGCTTCCATCTAAAAATATAACATTGCCTTTGCCTTCTTGCGCAAAGTTTTTAACGGCTTCTGTCCACATACTAAATAAAATTAACGAGGCATCTAATTTAGCATCTTCCATTTCTTTAGCAGCACTAGCCATACCTTTGGCCACTTCTTGCCTAAACAATGCAATACCTTGCCCTTTTAATTGCGAGGCATCTTTTTCGGCTTGGGCCGATATTTTTATAAAATTACCTTCGGCTTCCGCAGCCTTTGTTTTAGTAATTAATAGGGCTTGACCTTCGTTTTCGGCAGCGGCTTTTAGATTATTGCTGGCTACAACCTTAGCCATACTGCGCATTACCTCTTCATCAAACGTAATATCGTTTAATTGTAAATCTATTAAATGGTAACCCCAATTTTCAAGGGTTACATCTAGCTGTTCTTTAACAGCTTCTACAATTTCTCTGCGCGTAACTAATACTTCAGCTTGTTTTTTTGTAGCTACAAACGCACGAACAGATCCTTCAACCGAGCGTACTAAGGCTTGCATAAAGTTTTTTTCGTCAACAAATTTAAATACTACATTTTTAATGGTTTCATCATCGCTATTAATTACCGAGTATAAAAGCATAGCGGTAAAATTTACGTTGGCTTGATCTACCGTTACGGCTTGAAAACCAAGCTCAGCACTACGATTTTGTACCGATATTTTTTTAAATACTTTTTCAATAAATGGCACTTTAAAATTTAAACCTGGCCTTAAAATACGGCTAAATTTTCCAAAAATAGTAGTAATAGCAACCGTTCCTTGCTGTACCGTTACAAATGATAACAATACCGTTAAACCTGCCAAAACAAGTAATATAATAACTCCTACTCCACCCATAATATATTTATTTTATATTTGTATAAAGGTAAAGGTATAAAAATTAAATTAATAAATCAAAAATCAATTATTATATGGCAAGCAGGGTTTACAAATGGTTATTTATAGGTTTAATTACACTATCTATTAGGGGCTTTGGGCAAAACGAAGTTAATAAAGACAGTGTACCTGAGCACCAAAAACTTTATGCAAAAGCATGTAAGTTAACCGATTCTAGTAAGTATAAAGAAGCTTTACCACTTTTAAAAAAAGCCATAAAACAAAAGCAAGATTATTGGCAAGCGTATAATAAAATGGCTTTTATAAAAATTCAACAAAAAGAATATAAAGATGCCGAAAAAGACTTAATGAAATCGGAATTAATACTTCCTCAAAACTTTGAAACGCTTAAGTTAAAAGGTATAAATTTTTATTTAAATAATAAGTTTAAAGAAAGTAAAGGTGCCCTAGATACTGCCATAAGTATTGCCACTTTAGAAAAAATTGATGATGCTGAGGTGTATTATTACCAAGCACAATTAATGTTTAAAGGCAAAAGTTATAAAACAGCTTTAGCGAGCTGCGAAACTGCTACCGAATTAAACAAAAACTATATTGACGTTATAGTTTTAAAGGGCGAAATACGTTTTGCAATGAAAGATTATAACTACGCGATTAAAGAATTAAATGAGGCCATTAAATTAATGAAACCTGAAAAGTTAGATTATAACGCTTATAAATTGCGTGCAAAAAGTAAATTTGAAGTAAAAGATTTTAAAGGCGCCGTAACCGATTGGAGCGTTTATATTGATGCCAACCCCAACCAAGAAGATGCCCTAATTGCCCGTGGCGCCGCCAAAATTAATACAAACGATAATAGTGGCGCTATTGTAGATTTGGATGAGGCCATAAAACTAAACGCTAAAAACCCCGTAAGCTATTGCTACCGTGGGGTAGCTAAGGGCGGTAACAAAAACAATACTGAAGCCTTAAAAGATTTAGATTATGCCATAAAATTAAAGTTTGATTACGCTGCTGCCTATGTAAACCGCGCCGCTATTAAAATGGCAAGTAAAGATAAACATGGCGCTTGCGACGATTTAAAAAAAGCCGATGGCTTGGGCGATGAAATGGCTTTACAGCTAAGCGAAAAATATTGTAAGTAATGTCAATGTTATTAAACTTTTGTAATATTGCTTCATCTAAATTAAAATATGATTAAAAAAATACTTAGTTTACTTTTTATAGTACTTTCCTTTTTTTGTAGTTCGCAAACCGATTCTGCATTTTCGCAAAGCGATAGGGCATTAAAACAACGCATGCAATTAAAGTTCGATTCTATTACTCAAAAGTTTAAAAAAGATTCGGCACATATTTACCGTTTTCAAAAATTACGTCCGTTTTTAGGTTTAGATAACCGTAACTCCTTTATAAAAGATGTACCCGTAAACGTAAGGGGCATACAGTTTGGTGTAGTTATAAACGAGCGCCACACTACAGGCTTGGGCTTTTACGCCGTAAATGGCAATACCTCAAAAAATGTAAAAACAAAAGTAGGAAACGAAGATGCCTTAACCACCTTACAATTAAATTATATTACCTTATTTTACCAATATGCCCTTATTGATAAAAAACATTTTGAACTAGATATACCGCTTGAACTGGGCTTAGGAGGCTTTGATGTAAAAACCGTATCGCAAAAAGACGGTAGAATATTACAAGATAAAAAAGGTGGCTTAATACCCTTTGGCTTTGGTTTAAATTTTGTTTACAAACCATTAAAGCAAATTGGCATATCGGCCATGATAGGATACAGATTAGTAGCCGAAAAAAACCCGACTTTAAACTTTAATGGCCTATATTACTCTATTGGTCTGGCATTTGATATTAGACAAATTATAAGAGATATACGTTTTTATGGTTTTAAACGCCCAAAATACCGACGGGCAATTAAACGTTTATCTACTGTTTAATAATTTTTTTACGTACTGTGCTATTGTTTATTTTTAGTTGTATAAAATAAATACCGCTTTTAAAGTTATTTGTGTTAAGTGTTAGGTTATTAGCGGTAGCTATTTGGTTTAATACAACTTCGCCAAATGTATTTACAATTTCAATTTTATAATTCTCTGTTATGCTTAGCGTTTAGGGCACCTGCGCAAGGAATTATGGAAACTTCGCAAGGAAAGAATTGCTCCCACGAATGAATCTTTAGGACTGCGAAACAATTTTTTAGACCTACGCGATGAATTTATATAGCTGAAGAATGAATTTATAGAGCTACAAAATGAATCTTTAGGCCTGTATGAATTGTTTAAACATCAACCTTCGTTACCAGCTCGTTAGTAATTGTATAAAATGAGGGGCTTATTTTTTTTCTATTATCAATATAGGTTTTGTAATGTGGGGCGTAGGTTTTGCGGTTAGTTATTACATCGTTAAAATTAGAGTTTAAGCCTATTAATAATTCGCAGGCTTCTCTTACCGCAAAATTGCCACTTTCAGAAGCTGTTATATAATCAACCAACTTATTTTTAATACAATAGTTTGTAAATAATGGGTTTGCTTTACGGTTTACTAATACCCTAATGCCACAAATTTGTGCCATGCTTAAATCTAAAACATCGTCAAAAAAATAGGCTACTTGGTTAGGTTGTATATTCTCTTTATTGCAAATAAAGGTTAAGGCATCGGTTTTATTAGCAATTTTAAAAAACGAGTAGTTAAAACATTCGCGCTTGCAAAACCATAAGGCTGTTTCGTTATTTTCGCCGCTAATGATGGCGGTTAAAGGTAGTTGCTCTGTTTTAAAAAAGTGTGAGTAACGTAAAAGGTTAGTACCCATGCTATCTACCTCGTTAAAATTACTACTGCCATTGGCTTGTTTTTGGCCATTGTTAAACACGCCATCCCAATCAAAAATAAAGGCTTTAATGTGTTGTAAGTTGCTTTGTATTTGGCTAATAGGGGTAATAAATTTAGCGCCTAATTCTAAATATAGTTTTTCTATTTCTTGCATAAAAAAAAGCCCTACTTAAAGGGCTTATTATTTGGTTACGATTTTAAATCTTGTATGTCAATCATGCCTACTGGCTTGCCATTGTTGGTTACTACAATGGTATCTACCATTGTTTTTTTAAATAAAGTATTGGCTTCGTTTAATAATACATCGCCATCAATGGTAATTGGTTCGCGGTACTCAAGGTCGCTTAATTTTTTCGATAAAATATCTCTTCCTTTTTCGCCTAATAATTTACGTAAGCTACCATCGGTAAACACACCTTTAATGCTGCCATCTTTTTTAACTACGGTAATAGCGCCAAAATTAAATTCGGTTAATTTTATTATGGCATCGGTAATGTTAGTGTCTTCGCTTACAATTGGGTTAACTCCATTAATAGCTTCTTTAACTTTTACCATCATCAGGCGGGTATCCATAATAAATTGGTCGGTACCAACGGTGGTAAAGTTATTTTCGGTAAGTTGTTTTAGTATTTTTAAAGGTACGGTAATAGTATGCACGCCAATGTTTATAGCATTACGAACGTGTTCTACCGTTCTAACCGACGAAAACATAATTTTTGTATCGTAGCCATAAATTTCAACAGCATCTACGCATTGTTCTACCAAAGCTAAGGCATCATGACCTTGATCTTGTAAACGCCCAACTAAAGGACAAACATAGGTTGCGCCTGCTTGCATGGCCATGTAAGCTTGTTGTAAGGTATATACTAAATGTACGTTTACTAAATAACCTTTATCGCGTAATAATTTACAAGCACGCACACCCTCTAAACTTACAGGTATTTTAAATACTGTTTTATTTATATCTAAACCTAAAGCAATTTGGCGTTCGGCTTCTGCTAAAACTTCTTCAGCGGTATTACCTAAGGCTTCTATTTGAAGCACAGGCACTATTTTGCTTAATTTTACAATAGTGGCATCAATATCGGTAATGCCTTCTTTTTGCATAAAAGTAGGCGTAGTAGTTAAGCCATTTAAAAACCCTAATTTAAAACCTTCTTCAATTTCTTTAAGGTTTGCGCTATCTAAATATAATTCCATAATTTTTTAATTTTAATAAGTTGTAAAGAAAGCAAAAATTATTGAATTTTAGGTAATAGACCGTTGGTATAATTGTATTTTTTTATTTACACAAAGCCTTCTTAAAGCAGGGGTTTAATTTATAAATGCGATATTTGTTTATAAATTAAAAAATTGCCACAGGTACTAGATATTCAAACATTTATTTTAAATTCATTAGGCAAAGGTAATGTTATTGATGTTCGCTCGCCTGCTGAATTTGAGCAAGGGCATATACCAAACGCTGTTAATATTCCTTTATTTGATAACGATGAGCGTGCCATTGTAGGCACTATTTATAAACAAATTGGTAGGCAAGAGGCCGTGATTAAGGGTTTAGAAATTGTAGGGCCAAATTTGGCAAACATAGTGGCCATAGCACAAGCACTGGCCAATGATACGACTATTTACGTGCATTGCTGGCGGGGCGGTATGCGTAGTGGTTTTGTAGCAATGCTTTTAAAAATGTATGGTTTAAATGTATTTATTTTAAAGGGTGGGTATAAAGCGTTTAGAAATTACGCCTTACAAAGTTTTAATACCTCCCTACCCGTTTTAATTTTGGGTGGAAGAACGGGTAGTGGCAAAACACTTATTTTAAAAAATTTAAAACAACACCAACAACAAGTAATAGATTTAGAAGGCTTAGCACATCACAAAGGTTCGGCCTTTGGTGCATTGGGCGAGGCGCCACAACCCACACAAGAACAATTTGAAAACGAATTAGCAATACAATTATTAACTATTAACCCTGCCCTGCCTTTATGGTTAGAAGATGAAAGCCGATTAATAGGTAAAAAAGTTATTCCGAATGGCTTATGGCAACAAATGTTAGTGGCTAAGGTGGTGTATATTAATTTACCTTTTACCGAGCGTTTAGATTACATTGTAAAAGGTTATGGTATTTTTCCAAAAGAACAATTGGAGGTATCTATTTTAAAAATATCAAAACGTTTAGGTTTAGAACAAACAAAAAATGCCATTATTGCTTTAAATAATAACGATGTAAAAACAGCTTTAGAATACTGTTTACATTATTACGACAAAACCTATAGTCACGGACTTATGCAACGTCAAAAGACAAGTGTTACCGAATTGTTTTTTGATACACTTAATACCGAATTAATTACGCAAAAATTAATAAACCAAAAATGGAACATATAAAATTAACACAATTCAGCCGAGGTTCGGGTTGTGGTTGTAAAATTGCCCCCGATGTATTAGAAAAAATATTAAAAAATAATGTGGTAAGCATAGCCGATACTAATTTATTAGTAGGCAACGCTACAAAAGACGATGCTGCTGTGTATGATTTAGGAAATGGAACTGCCCTTATAAGCACCGTTGATTTTTTTATGCCCATTATTGATGATGCCTTTGATTTTGGAAGAATTGCCGCTGCAAATGCCATTAGCGATGTATATGCCATGGGCGGAAAACCTTTGTTAGCAACTGCTGTGCTGGGTTGGCCCATAGATAAACTACCTGTAGAACTAGCACAACAGGTAATTGAAGGTGCTAAAACAATTTGTAACCAAGCTGGCATTACCTTAGCCGGAGGGCATAGTATTGATGCGTTAGAGCCTATGTTTGGACTATCGGTAAATGGAATAGTAGATATTAAGCATCTTAAAAAAAATTCGGGTGCTAAGGCTGGTGACCTTATTTACATAACTAAAAAAATTGGGGTAGGTATTTTAGCAACAGCTTTAAAACGTGGTGTATTAAGCGATGCCCATAAAACTATTTTTATAAATCAATTAACTCAATTAAATAATATTGGCACAGCATTAGGCGAATTAAACTATGTAACTGCACTTACTGATATTACGGGTTTTGGCTTATTAGGACATTTAATTGAAATGGTGGAAGGTAGTAACTTATCGGCCCAAATCAATTATTTAGACGTACCTGTTATTGATGGAATACAAGATTATACAAGTAAAATGATTGTACCCGATAATGTATATAGAAATTGGAATAGCTTTAAACAAAAGGTAAAAAATATTGGTGCTGAATCTTTTTTTACCCTTTGCGACCCACAAACAAACGGTGGCTTAATGATTACTATTTCGAGTGAATACCAACAGGAATTTGAAATTTTTTTAACCAAAAATAACTTAAGTGAATTTGTAAAATCTATTGGTGAAATTATGCCTAAAAACGATTTTTGTGTTGAAGTTTGTGAGGCAATTTAGAAAGATTAAATAAAAAGTTAAGAGCTAACACTACTAAATAGTATATTCTAAATATAGTTTTTCCATTTGATTTAAATTTAAAAACCAGTTAAATTTTTGCCTTACATGTTGGTAAGCATTATTAGCTGTTAAATTTCGTAATTCGTTATTTAGGTAATACGTTTCCATCGCTTCAAAAATACTTTCTACTTGGGTGGAAGTAGTTATTAAACCTATACTTTGATTAGGAATTAAATATTTAAACCCTTCAATATTACTTACAATTACAGGAATTTTACAAGCCATCGCTTCGGCCACACTTACTCCAAAACTTTCAATTTCAGATACATTTACCAACACATCCAAAGTATTTAATTGGTATGGCACTTGCGAATGAGGGACTTCGCCTAACATTATTACATAATTAGTTAAATTACAATTTTCTATTAATTTTTCTAAATTTTCTTTTTCAGAGCCATTACCAACTATTTTTAATTTTAAATTAGCATTAGGATATTTTTTTACCAATAGATTAAATGCTAAAATCATTTTATCAATATTGTATATTTTTTCTAAATATTTTACACAACCAAATGTAAAATCAGTATTATTTTTTATTTCCTTAAACGCAAAAAATACATTTAAATTAATGCCAAATGGAATAACATAAACACTTTTTGTTGTGTAGCGACTAATTTCTTTTTCTAAAACCAACGACGTTACACAAATTTTATTGGCTCTATATAAAACAAATTTTAAAATAAACTTTTGTAACTTACTCTTTTTAGGAAACTCCATCACATCGCTACCCCAAGCCGAAACAATAAAAGGTTTAAAAAAGGTTAAAGCACCTAA
>JAYTRS010000428.1:0-3397 GCA_043746065.1 Bacteroidota bacterium
TCATAATTTTTAGTTATTGCCTCTAAATTAAAACGCCAAGCCATTTGTTTTCCTTCTATTCCCACTTCAACTCCGCTCAGTGTGACATCGTCTTTCCAACAAATATTTTTTAATAAAAATTGTTTGGTTCCAAAATCGGTTAAATAGGTATTCATTAAAGCTTCCGCTTCTTTACGAGTAGTAATGGTATTAAAATCTACAGCATGTAAGGCTTTTAATACATCGTTATGATGCGGTTCATAAGCTCGTGCGGCAATATCAACAATAATTAATTTTTGTGCTACCCCACTATATTTTAATTCAAAAAATAAAACGGTTTTTCCACCCATGCTATGTCCTAATAAAATAGGGTTTTGTAGTTGGTGGTCATCTATAAATTCTTTTAAATCAGCTGCCATTACTTCATAATTCCACTCATCGCTGTGTGGCGAAAGCCCATGGTTGCGTTGGTCTAACGTAAAAACACGAAAACCCTTTTCGCCAAAATTTTTTGCTAGCGTGTTCCAATTATCACTTTGCCCAAACAAACCGTGTAAAATAATTAGTGCTTGTCCGCTGCCAAATTCTCTAAATGCTAGTTTCATCTCAATTGTCTTAAATATAGTTGTACCGTATTTTCTAAACCTAAATATAAAGCATCACTAATTAAAGCATGGCCAATGCTCACTTCTAATAAATTGGGTAACTGTTGTTTAAAATATTGTAAATTTTCTAAACTTAAATCGTGTCCGGCGTTTACGCCCATATTTAATTGCTGTGCAAGACTTGCAGCATTAATAAATGGTTGTATTACTTTTTCTTTTTCGGTTAAAAATAAACGGGCATATTCTTCGGTATACAATTCAATCCTATCGGTGCCAGTTTCTTTAGCGCCTTCAATCATTTTTAAATTTGCATCTACAAATATGGAGGTACGAATGTTGTGCGATTTAAAAAGTGCAATTATTTCTTGTAAATAAATTTTATGTTTAATAGTATCCCAACCATGGTTGCTAGTTAATTGGCCTTGGGTATCGGGTACTAATGTTACTTGGTGTGGCTTTACTTCCAATACTAAATCAACAAATTTTTTTTCGGTGGGGTTGCCCTCAATATTAAATTCGGTAGTTAAAAGTGGTTTTAAATCTCTTACATCTTGGTAGGTAATGTGGCGCTCGTCGGGCCTAGGATGCACGGTAATACCCTGCGCGCCAAACCGCTCAATATCTAAGGCTGTTGTTAGTACATTTGGAATATTACCACCTCGTGCATTACGTAAAGTAGCAATTTTATTAATATTTACACTTAGTTTAGTCATAATTTAATGCTATAAAACTAATTAAATTATTAGTATTTTTGATAAAAGAAATATGATAGTTGGCGATTTAATAACAGACGAAATACCTCCCTTAAAAGTTACAGATACAGTGGAGATGGCTTTAGATTGGATGGAACAATTTAAAGTATCGCATTTACCTGTGGTTAATGATCGTGAGTTAGTGGGGCTTATTTCTGAAAATGAGTTAATGGATTATGAACACCCAGAGGAGGTAATAAACACTAGCAAATTGCATTTTATGCGCCCCGTGTTACACCATTACCAACACACGTATGATTTAGTTAAATTAATGGGAAGCCTTAATTTAACTCTTATTCCGGTGTTAGATGAAAATGAACACTACAAAGGTTGTATTACATTAAAAGGATTGGTTCAAAATTTAAGTAGTATGACAGCCGTACAAAATTCTGGCGGCGTTATTGTTTTAGAAATGAATCAACACGATTATTCTGTAACGCAAATTGGTAATATTATTGAGGGAAATGATGCCAAATTATTAAGCTTACATGTTTCATCAAGCCCCGATAGCACAAAAATAGAGGTAACCTTAAAAGTAAATAGAGAAGATTTATCGGGGTTACTACAAACGTTTAGTCGCTATAATTATACTGTAAAAGCTGCTTTTCAAAATGGTGATTATGGTAAAAATATTAAAGATAAGTTAGATGAGTTTTTACACTTTCTCAATATCTAAACTGCGTTTATTTTTTATTTTATTTTTTTGCATTAAATTTATTTCTGCTCAAACGCTAGATAGTAATGGCATTTATACTATTAAAAGCATTACCATTAACGGAAACAAAAAAACAAAAGATAGAATTATTACGCGCGAATTGGTAATAAAAAAAAACGATACTTTACGCCTAAACACTATTAATTACGTTAAAAAACGTAGCGAGCAAAATATTTTTAACACTCAGCTTTTTATTTATGATACAATTTATCCAACCATAAATGATACACTAAAAACAATTAATTTAACCATTGTTGTAAAAGAGCGCTGGTACGTTTTTCCTACTCCTGTAATTGAGGTGCAAGACCGTAATTTTAATACCTGGTGGAAAACAAAAGATTTTTTTAGATTAAATTATGGTTTTGCATTAGCCCTCGAAAATTTTACAGGCGTAAAAGATAGATTAATTTTATTGGTTCAACGGGGGTATTCTGAAAAATATGGCTTTAGTTATCGCACCCCTTATGTAAACAAAACCCAAACAATAGGTTATAATTTACTGTATGTTTTTAATAGAAATAACGAAGTGAATTTTATTACACAAAACAATGTGCCACAATTTGTACGCAGTTATAAAAATTATTTACGAACCGAGCATGAAGCAAAAGCAGGTATAATTTATCGTCCAAATTTATATGAACAAACTACTGCCGAATTAGTGTATAAAAATGCTAGCATTGGCGATACTGTGGCTCGCCTTAATCCAAATTATTTTAATGATGGTAAACAACACATCCAATATTTAAGTTTGCAATACCGTTATACGTTTGATAACAGAGATAATAAATCTTACCCACTAAAAGGTTGGGCTTTTGAAGGACAAATAGTAAAAGACGGATTTAATTATGAAGATAATTCGCCCATAAACAATTTATACGTTGGTGTAAATATTAGAAAGCACACACCGTTAAAAAACAGATTTTATATTGCTAATTTGATGAAAGCGCGTTATATGAATAGTGATAAACTTTCGTATAATTTTAATAGAGCACTTGGTTATAATGATTTAATAAGGGGTTACGAATATTTTGTAATAGAAGGTCAAAACTATTTTTTATTTAAAAATAGTTTGCGCTATCAAATTATAAAACCTAAAGTATTTAAACCAAAATTTTTAATACGCGCTAAACAGTTTAATACCATACCTTTTTATGCTTTTGTAAATGTATTTTTTGATGCAGGTTATGTACAAGATAAATTTTTTTATAAAACAAATACACTTGTAAATAGTTGGCAATATGGTTACGGCGCTAGTATTGATTTAATAACCTATTACGATGTGGTGCTACGTTTAGAGTACAGTTTTAACAAACAATTACAATCAGGTTTTTTTATTCATGCCACGG
>JAYTRS010000429.1:0-3391 GCA_043746065.1 Bacteroidota bacterium
TTTAAAATTACAACGCCATCTGTAGTTGCTGTTCCAAAAGGACCACTTAAACCTGTTAAGCCAGTACCACTTGGAAAAGTAGCGTAGCCTAATAAACCACTTCCTAAATCTAAAGCCCAAATATTTAAATAACGGGTTGGGTCCCAAATTGTAGCTGGTTTAATGGTTCCATCAGTATAAGCTTGAGTGTAACCAGAGGTTGTCCAACCATTGCTAACACTATTTATTCTATCAATACCAGGCTCTACTAATGTAACACCTGAAGGATTTTTTTGAGCTAAACAAAAATTAATATTACAATTTGCTTTTAGCGAAGCAAATACTGCAGGTACATTACCATTGTTTAATCCTGTTCCAGCATAATCGGCATTTAATATATTTACCTGATCGTTAACTTGTGCTTGGCTAATATTAAAACCTACACCTACTGCTTGCCCACTATGTATAACGTGAAAAACTACAGGGATGGTATAGTTTACTTGTTGCGCTTTATAATTAGGATTAGCAGCTTTAAACTCTTCTACTTTTTGATTAAACCATGCGTCCCATTCTGCACCAGGAATTTGTGTACCACAATTTCTTTGAGGAATTGTAGTGGTGGCGTTTAGTGTTTGTACGCTTTGATTTTTTAAAGCAATTTTGCCTGTTTGAGCGCTAATACCTAGCGAAAGACATAAAGCTGCTACGGTAAGTTGTAAGTTTATTTTCATATTTTTTGTGTGTTTGTTAAATTAAGTTAAGCTAAGTTACTAAATTAAATTTAATTAAACAAAACCGCTTGTGTAATTTATAGGCATTTACTATAAAATAAAAATCTAAAATTTTAGGCCAATAATTAATATATCGTCTATTTGCTCTAATTTGCCTCGCCAATTGTTAATATAATTGTGTAGGTGTTGTTTTTGCTCATTAGCCGAAAGAGAATTAATTTCTATTAAAATTTCTTTAAAGCGTTTGGTGGTTAGTTTTTTATTTTTTAAGCTACCAAATTGATCGGCATAGCCATCGCTAAAAATATAAACGCTATCGCCTTTTTGTAATTCAACGGTATGTTGTTCAAAAACTTGGTTATAATCGGTATGCCCACCAATGGCATGTTTTGTGGCTTTAATTTCTACTATTTCGGCAACGTTATTTTTCACAATCCATAACGGGCGATTAGCCGCTGAGTATGTTAAGTTATAGCTTTGTTCTGAAATTTGTTCAATTTTACAAAGGGCAATATCCATACCATCTTTAGCGCTATTTTCGGTATTTTGTTTTAAGGCATTTTTAATATTTTTATTTACTAATTCTAATAACTTATGCGGCTCGGTTTCAAATTCTACAGCTTTGTTTAGGTTTTCAATAGCTATTAAACTCATTAATGCGCCAGGTACACCATGCCCGGTACAATCGGCGGCAGCTATTAGAATTGAAGATTGTTGATTATTAATTACTAATTGACGACTATTAAATGCTGACTTATCTATTTGTTTAAACCAATAAAAATCGCCGCTTACAATATCTTTAGGTTGATAAAGGATGAAACTATTTGGCAAGGCTTTTTTAATATCCTCTTCATCGGGCAAAAGCGCTAATTGTATATGTTTACTATAGTTTATACTATCTGTAATTTCAACATTTTTAAGTTGTAGTTCTTTTTTTTGTTCGTTTATTTCGCTCGTTCGTTCAAGTACTTGCTCTTCTAGCATTTTATTTTGATTGGCCAGTAGCTCTTGTTTTTCTTGCTGTTGAGTAATGGTTTGTTGAAATAAATCTTCGTTTTTGGTTAATTGAACTTTTAAATTTTTATTTGTTTGTGCAAAATCCCAAGCTAAAAAAATAGACATTGACAATGGAATGCTAACTATTGCTAATATAAATAAATAAGTAAAAAGTAAATTGTCATTTAAGTTTATTCTACCTTTAAATAGCCCTAATATTGTTGTGCTTATTAAAAACACACTAAAAAAACCAAAACCTGCTCCAATTATTTTTATACCTTTTATTTTGTTTTTTAAACCTATAATTAACACTCTAATTATTTCTATTAAAATAACTATTGCTAAAAGTAGGGATACAAAAAAAAGATCTTTAATAAAAACTGCTAATACCGATAAAACAATTGCCAGTACTATAAAATATTTATATTGCTTTGGGAATTTTGAATAAAGCAAGGAATATAAAACAGTAAGCAAGATAATAAAGAAAAATACTACAGACATATAAACCAATAGATTTAATACTTCTATTAAACCTGCGTTACATAGTATAGTTGAGGTTAAAAACAGATGCAAAAAGTAATAGGCATATAATAAACAAAAAAGTGTAAAATATAGGTTAGATTTTTTTTCTCTATAAAATAAATACAATAAAAAATGTATTAAACCAATGGTGGCAAAAAAAATAAAAAGCCCTAAGCCTAATTCAGATGATTGAAGAATACCGTCAACTTTTTCAATATAAAACAAGTTACTTTGTTCGAGTTTTAATTTTAAAAATCCAGCAGAAATTTCACCATTTTGAGAATAACTATGCTCATAAGATTGATTTGAATATTTAATAGCAATTACGTTATCGGCGCCGTAAATAGGATTTATAAATAAAGGTGTGTCTTCTCCTGTATTACGTTCTTCATCGCTTTCGGTTTTAGCAATTTTACCAATTTTTTGTAATAAAATGCCATTTAAATAAATTTCAGAGGCACCCTTTTGACTAACGCTAATTAGTAAGGGTGTATTTTTAAAGCTGGTATCAATAAAAATATGTTTTCTAAACCAAGCAAAACCCGTAAAATTTATTTTTTTAACGTCATTTTGACTTAAAATGAGTATTGTTTTAGGCCAAGATGAATCCGCAAATTCTTTTTTCGAAAAAACAATACTATCTAACGTGTTATATAGCCAAGTACTATCTTGTAAATTAACATTAAATGCTTTAAACTTAGTATTATTAATATCTATTTGCCCAAAAACAATTAGCTGAATACATACAAAAATTAATAAATAAACTTTACGCATTTAAAATAGTTTGTATAAAAATACAATAATAAACGTTAAAGAGAAATAAAAGGAAAAATGGAAGATTTAATACGTAAAATGGAAGATGTAAGAATAAAAACATAAAATGGTATAGGTTTATGGACGTAAACCACACCTTTGCCATCTTCATGCTTACATTTTATATATAAGTTAGCTTTTTATTATTTCAATAGCATCAATTAAACCCGATTGTTTAATTTCTAAATTTTTACTGTAATTTAAGATGTTAGCTATTGTTTTTACCGAAGGTTGTGCAAATTCGGGTAAACTCATAATTTGCTCTGTTTTAACTGTATTTTCGGTAAGGGTATTTGTTTGAGTAAATGTACTAATCATAGGCGTTAATTTGGGTTTAGTTTAATTAATAA
>JAYTRS010000430.1:0-3385 GCA_043746065.1 Bacteroidota bacterium
CTTAGATATTGGCTTAGAAACAACAAAACAATTTGGAGACGTAATTAAAAACTCAAAAACTATTTTATGGAATGGCCCAATGGGAGTGTTTGAAATGAGTAGTTTTGAAAAAGGTACTAAACAAGTGGCATTTGATATTGTAGAAGCTACTAAAAATGGTGCATTTAGTTTAATTGGTGGTGGCGATAGCGTTGCCGCTATAAATAAATATAAGTTATCTGAACAAGTAAGTTATGTTAGTACAGGTGGGGGGGCATTATTAGAATATATTGAACAAGGAAGCTTACCTGGCGTAAGAGCTATTGAAGAGTAATGTAATAGACACGGATTAAAAAAATTACGCTAATTAATAATTAAACAATCTGTGTTATCTGAAAATCAGTGGCAATTTTTTAAATTTGGTAATAAATATAAAACATGAAAAAACTAATTTATATAATTCTTGCATTTGGCACACTATTTATTTCTTGCAAAAAAAATAGAATGTGTGAATGTAAAAACGCGAATGGCGTTTACGATGCTGGAGAAATTGAAGCTACAAAATACAAAGCAAAAAAATACTGTAAAGATTTATCAACCACAAGTACAAGCTGTTATTTAAAATAGTTTTAAGAAATTAATCGTTAGTCTAAAGTCGCAAATCTTCGGAATAGTATTTGACTAATGGCCAACAACTTATGGCTATTGACTAAAAATAAAAATTATGAAATAGCCCTGTTTGCCGCAAGTACGAACGAAAATGAAGAAACTGGCTAAACCATATGACAATTAAAAATAATAATATCTACATATGAATATAAGAATAGGCTTTGGATACGATGTACACCCTTTAGGCACAGAGCGAGAACTTTGGTTGGGCGGTATAAAATTAGAATTTGAAAAAGGATGTGTAGGACATAGCGATGCCGACGTATTGTTGCATGCCATTTGCGATGCACTTTTAGGCGCAGCTAATTTACGCGATATTGGTTTTCATTTTCCTAACACAAACCCCAAATACAAAGGTGCCGATAGTAAATTATTATTAAAAGAAGTTGTTGATTTATTAGATAAAAACGGTTACGCTATTGGTAATGTTGATGCTACCTTGAGTTTAGAAGCACCAAAAGTAAATCCGCATATTACAAAAATGCAACAAGTAATTGCGCCTATAATGAATGTAACAACAAATGATATTAGTATAAAAGCCACTACCAACGAAGGGTTGGGGTATGTTGGAAAAGGTGAAGGCGTAAATGCTTACGCAGTAGCTTTAATATATAAAAAATAATTGCTTAAAACCTGTACATATAAAAATGAGTCCGTTACTTTTTTTGACAAAGGAAAAGGCAGAGTAGTTGTTTTGCTTCACGGTTTTTTGGGTGCTCATCAAATTTGGGAGCAAACGATTACTAATCTCTCAAAATCATATCGTGTTATTGCTATTGATTTGCCAGGGCATGGTAGCACACCTTGTTTTGGTTATGCACATAGTATGGAGTTAATGGCAAAATGTGTAAAATCTGTTTTAGATTTTTTACGCTTAAAAAAATACGTCCTCATTGGTCATAGTATGGGAGGTTATGTAGGCTTAGCGTTTGCCGATTTATATCCCGATAATTTAAAAGGCTTATGCCTTTACCACAGTACCGCTTATGATGATAGCGATGAAAAACAAAAAGACCGTTTACGAGCCATTAATGCTGTAAAAG
Source organism: Bacteroidota bacterium (assembly GCA_043746065.1). Lineage (GTDB taxonomy): Bacteria > Bacteroidota > Bacteroidia > B-17B0 > Aurantibacillaceae > Aurantibacillus. The sequence continues at coordinate 1,692 of JAYTRS010000430.1, forward strand.
CTAATAAAAACATTTACACAGTTGCAACTATTAAAAATTTATTTGCCTCAAAAAATTTAAAATATTTAAAAGAAGAAATAAATTTTGCTACTCATATAGCGAAAAAAACTCCTAAAAATGGCATCATTGCTGCTTTGTATGGCATGAAAGATAGATCTAGTCGCGATATTATATTAGGCTTAGTTACTTATCCTGTTTTAATGGTAATTGGCCAACACGATAATGTGTTACCAGCAGCACAATTATTAGAACAAGCCAAAACATTTAAAAATGGCAGCGTATTATTTTTAGAACACGATGGGCACTTTGGTTTTTTAGAATCGCCACAAAAAAGCAAGAAGGAATTGCGAAAATTTTTAAGAAAGTGCTATTGATATTTTGGTTCTTATTACTCAAGCGTTTTGATCTATAAAAATTTTTTTGTTACTTTTTAAATATTTTACCCTCAAAAAACTAAACGATAAACTAAAAATTTAAATCCATTCACTCATTCAAAAGTGTATTTCACCCATTTTTAAATATCATTCACTCATTTTAACAAAAAATTTTGTAACTGATAATCAATTACTTACTTATAAACTTAAAGTTATTTGATATTTTGATGTAACCCTATGCCCCACTTTTACTTATAAAGGTATAATGTTTAACTCCGCTGTAAATATGACTATTAACTCAGCCTATCATCACACACCTCAACAGCTTCATGAAGAGTTAGTAATTATTGAGGCTGCAAAATTAAATCCAGAGCGTTTCGACGTGTTGTACAACAAGTATTATAAGCAAATATTTAATTTTGTGTATCAACGCTTAGATTGTAAAGACACAGCTTTTGACCTTACTGGACAAGTATTTTTAAAAGCCATGCTTCATTTACAAACCTATGAATTTAAAGGTGTGCCCTTTGCCAGCTGGCTGTATCGCATTGCCCAAAACGAATTATTACAATTGTTTAGGCATGTAAAAAACAAACGCGCTATAAATGCTGATATTGGCGATTTACGTTTTATTTGCGAAGAAACTGAAGAGCCTTTTTTTGAGGAATATTTACCGGCCATAAAAAAATTAATTACTCTGTTAAACGAAGAAGATTTACAAATGGTAGAATTACGTTTTTTTGAAAAACGCCCCTTTAAAGAAATTGCGGAATTGTTAGATATTACCGAAAGTAATGCTAAAGTAAAAATGCACAGAGTTGTTGAAAAATTAAGAATAGAAATTAAAAAACTGAAACTATAAATTATGCAACCAAAATTTAATATTAATCGCCCGCCTATTAGTGATGATGAAATTAATAAACATAAAAATTTTGAACAACTTGTAAAGCAGTTTAAACAACAAAGCATACAAAAAGCAAAACACGATAAAAGTTGGTGGAAAAGCAAAAAGGTGCGGTACTCAGCAGTAATATCAGGTATTACCGTTATTTGCACCATTTCATATTTTGCACTATTTAACACATCAAACACCACTAAAACCAATGAAAAAATAATTACTCAGAATAAAGGGACTAAAGGAACGGAAGAAATAAAAGGGACTGAAAAGACAAAATTTATTAGTGTCCCTTCAACAAAAATTACAATTCCTTACACTGTTTATAAAATAAATAATACAAAAGGAGGAGAAATAACACACCCAACATCTTCAAAAATTAAAATACCTAAAAATAGTTTTATTGATAAAAATGGTAAAGATAT
>JAYTRS010000431.1:0-3376 GCA_043746065.1 Bacteroidota bacterium
ATTACTGTAGTTGAAAGTTTTTTTTACAACAAAGCCTTAGCCCCAAAAAAAATAAGCCATAAACATTCGCATACGGCGCATTTTGGTATTATTATTCATCAAAATGTAATTATTGATGAAGTAGTAGTTACACTTTTTAAAGGGCCAAACTCATATACAGGGCAAAATAGTGTAGAGGTAAGTTGCCATGGCTCTATTTTTATACAACAGCAATTATTACAATTATTTTTAAGCAACGGTGCGCGCATGGCCAACCCAGGCGAATTTACCTTACGTGCTTTTTTAAATGGTAAATTAGATTTAAGCCAAGCCGAAGCCGTAGCCGATTTAATTGCCAGTAACTCTGCCTTATCGCATCAAGTTGCAATGCAGCACATGCGGGGTGGCTTTAGTAGCAAAATAAAAACCTTGCGTACTAACCTAATAAGTTTTGCATCGCTTATTGAGTTAGAGTTAGATTTTAGCGAAGAAGATGTTGAATTTGCTAACCGCCACGATTTAAAAAATTTAGTAACTACCATTACCAATGTTATTCAAAAATTAATTGCCAGTTTTGAAGTTGGCAACGTTATTAAAAACGGCATACCTGTTGCTATTGTTGGCAAACCCAACGCTGGTAAAAGCACCCTACTAAATGTTTTGTTAGACGATGATAGAGCCATAGTAAGCGAAATACCTGGCACCACCCGCGATACCATTGAAGATGAAATTACCATTGATGGCGTATTGTTTAGATTTATTGTTACCGCTGGCTTACGAACCACTACTGATATTGTTGAACAAATAGGTATTAATAAAGCCTTAGAAGCCATAAAAAAATCGGCTATTGTCATTTATTTATTTGATAGCCACGAAATAAGTAGCGGCGATTTAAAATTAGAAATAGAATTACTGCGCGAGCATATTGGCAACTCGCAACTCGTAATTGTGGCAAATAAAATTGATGTGGAAAATTTACAAGAATTAAAAAGCGAATTTAGTAGTTACCCCGATATTATTTACATTTCGGCTAAAGAACATAAATACATTGATGCCTTAAAACAAAAATTGGTAAATTTATTTGATACCCGAACTGTAGATGCTACCGATACTATTATTACCAACGCCCGCCACACAAACTCACTAAAACTAGCCAACCAAGCCCTTTTAAAAGTAAACCAAGGTCTTGCTAATAATATAGTAGGCGATTTATTAGCCATTGATATACGCTATGCCCTAAACGAATTAGGTAACATTACTGGCGAAGTAACTAACGAAGATTTATTAGATAGTATTTTTACAAAGTTTTGCATTGGCAAATAAAAACTTAGCCTAACCTTACACAATTATTTAATTCTTTATAAATGGCTAAACACTCTTTTTCGTTTAGTTGTAAACCAAATCTAATAATTTTTGATTGTACGCTAAAAGCCATACGTTCGCCCGCTTTTACCCAAAAACTTTGGTTAATGTTGTCAGTCCAACTGGTATTGCTCAACTCAATAATATTTAGGTTTTGTACTAAGTCTAAATTATAAGTATGTATTTTACCTTTTTTATTTATTTCGCGTTGGTAGTTTAAAATACCGTTTTGCACCCACAATTTTTCTTTACCAAATTTTTTCCAAACAAAAGCTTTTACTATTTTATATTCAAAATAAGCCCAAAACGAAAGGTAAATAATTACAAATAGTTTAGTATCGTTAGTTTGTAATTTAAAGTAATTCATAAATACAATAAGGCCGCAAACTGTCCAGGCCATTAACCATAAAAAAAGTAAACCTAATTTTTTTTTGTTGTTAGTAGCTAAAATAACTATACTTAATAAATTTTCTTTCTTTAAAATGCTTACGCGTTCACTTATTACCTTCACAATTAATGTTTGTTTTTTGTACAACATCAAAATTAATACTTTTAAATGATTTAAAAGCGACCTTTTAAAAATGACGATAAAAATCAAAGAACGTTTTTGAGCGTTAGAAAAGTGTTAAGCAGGCGTAGCAAACGTTTGTAAAATAATACATTTAATAAATAACGCCGTTTGCCTTGACTGCGAGGTAAAAACGTTCTGTAGATTTTGAGTTGTTTTTAAGCAGTCTTGATTTTTTTGCTTACTTTTTTCATCAAGGAAAAAAGTAAGAAATTTAAAAAATTGTAGTAAACCAGCATACAAACCAATTAAATATTATCTCATTACCTTAATCCACAAAGGTTAAGAGAAATTTTTTTATAAAAAAAGAGAATTTATACCCGTTTGCAAAACAAAATACTTTAATGTATATTTGATTATGTTTAAAAAAACAATTTATTTATTTTTTTTACTAATCAGTAGTTTTGCCATTTTTTCGCAAAACGATTCCAGCAAACACATTATAACTCCGCACGCCAGCCCTACTTTACGTTTTACCGAAAATAAAGGGCAATGGGGCAATAATATTTTATTTAGAGCCCAATTAGATGGTGGTGCTTTGTTTTTAGAGAAAAACTGTTTAACCTTTGATTTTTATGACAAAGTAAAATACCGTAGCCTGCACCATGGCGGTATAGCAAAAGGAAAGTATAAAGACTTAAGTATTAATGCCCATGCTTATAAAATTTATTTTGAAAACTGTAACCCAAATTCTAAACTAGAAAAATTACAGCAAGGAAGCGATTATGAAAATTATTTTATTGGTAATGATAGAACAAAATGGCAAGGCAATGTAAAAAACTATCATCAAATATGGTTACGTAATATTTATAATGGCATTGATTATGAAGCCCTAACTACCAATAATGGCATTAAATACAATTTTTATTTAAAACCAAATGCATCTATTACTGATATAAAATTAAGATATGAAGGCTTAGATAAGATTAAACTAAAAGATGGTGCTTTAATTTTAAAATTAAACATAAACCAAGTTGTAGAACAAAAACCTTATGCTTATCAGTTAATTAATGGTAAAGTTAAACAAGTGGTATGTAATTATAAACTAAACGATAATGTATTAAGTTTTGATTTGCCAGAGGGATACAACAAAAATTACAACTTAATTATTGACCCTGTTATTGTATTTGCTGCCCAATCTGGCTCTACCGCCGATAATTTTGGTATGACTGGGACGTATGATGCACAAGGCAACCTTTTTTCTGGTGGTACCGTTTTTAATAACGGATACCCTACAACCGTTGGTGCATACAACGTAAGCTTTACTGGCACCATGGCTAATGGTATAACCGATATTGTTATTACAAAATACAATTCAATAGGCACAAACCTAATATACTCTACCTATTTAGGTGGTACCGAAGCTGAAATAGTTACTAGTTTAATTACCGATGCTGCCGGAAATTTATATTTATATGGGGCTACCAGTTCATTAAATTTTCCAACAACAACCGGTGCTTTCGACCA
>JAYTRS010000432.1:0-3375 GCA_043746065.1 Bacteroidota bacterium
CAAAAATATTAATAATTAATTTTGTATATTTATTAAAATAAATAATATGAAGAAATACTTATTTTTAATTATAGTTTTTTTAATAGCCTATAAACAATATGGGCGGTTAAATTTTAATAGGGCTTTTCATAATAATTATGAAACAGCACATCCAATGCTAACCGAAATTAATAACGAGTATTATTTTGCGTCTTTAAATACATCACAAAGCTTATATGGATTAAGCTATTTATATAAAGTAAATACGGGTGGTAATTTAATTTTTAGAAAACTAATTTTAGTAAACCAAGCTACAATAAACCAAAGCTTTAAAAGTTTAGATAATAAATTAATAATTTTAAATGAAGTTGGGAATACTTGCGATGTACCCGATTCTACATACATGAGAACATACCTAACAAAATTAGATACAAATGGATTACCTATTTTTAATTTAAAAATTAAACGTGTTTTTGTTACAGGCCCATTTGGTTTTAGTTTCGATCATTTTAAAACAGCCTTGCAATTAAGCGATTCTACTTACTATGCTTTTACGGATAGTGTAATGTACAAAATAAGTAAATTAGGTGCTGTTTTATTGCAAAAAAACATAGGTTTAAATTCTATTAAGTGTTGTGTGGCGCTACAAAACGGGAATATGCTTTTAAGCGCAAAAAATGGCGCTATTAATAGTTTGATTGAAATTAATACTAATGCTACTATCATAAATCAACAACCAGCAAGCCTTTTTAATAAATTAATGCCTTATGGTACAAATAACTTTTTAGGTGTGGGATACAACTTCGTTACAAAACTGTCTCCCACTTACCAAACCATTGCAACAAATAGTATAAATGCTAATGATGCTGTTATAAAAAACGATACTATTTACTATTTGTCTACTTCGAGTGGTTTATCGTCTTACAAAATATGCGATACCTCTTTTAATCAAATTTATTCGTCAGTAAATTCAACCCAAAATTATAGTGCTTCAAAAATTAATTTATTAAATAATAAGATTTCGATAGTAGGTACTGGCAGTAGTTTAAGTAATACTATTGCACCAAGTAGTAATCCATTTATATCAATAATTAATACTAATAAATTTGCAAACATAAATTTTGTAAGTGATGCAAGTGTATGCAAAACTTTACAAGACTCGTTAAAAATCACCTACTTTTTTAGTAATATTTACAATATTGGTTTAAAAGCAAAAGTATGGGTTAAAAATAAAGGTAATGTACCACTAACGACAGTAAAATTAAATTGCTTTATGAATTTTACTATTATTTGCGGAAACTTATATTATCAAAAAGATTATACTAATTTAAATGTAGCTCCTAACGACTCCATACAACTTGTAACAGATTATATTTACAAACAAGTATACACTTCTACCAATCAAACAACAATTACAGCTAATTATTGTATATATACAACTTTACCAAATAACGAAAACGATAAGAATGTTAGTAATGATGGGCTTTGCGAGCCATTTGTATTTAATGTGCCAGTTTCTATTAAAGAAAACAACTTAGATAAAATTATAGTTGATATATCTCCTAATCCTTTTACCGAAACAATAACCTGCTCATCTCAACAAACAATTAAAACTATTGAAATTATGGATGTTTATGGTAAGGTACTTTGCGCATCAACGGTAAACGCTAGTACTTTTGTGGTTAATGAACCAACATTAAAATCAGGTATCTATTTTATCAAAATATATTTTAATAATAATTATACTACTAAAAAAATTATTAAATATTAGAAAATGAATTTAAATCTTGTTATTACCCGCCCAAGGCGCGTTTAATTTCACTTAGTTTTAATAGGGCTTCAACGGGTGTTAGGGTATTAATATCTAAGGAATAAATATCTTCACGCAATTTTTCAAGTAAGGGATCGTTTAACTGAAAAAAACTGAGTTGAAAATCATCAGTATTTATTTTTTTTGATATTTTTTTATTTTCTAAACCATCATCTCCAACTAATTCTAACTCGTGTTCTTTTTCTAATTTTTTTAAAATTACGTTAGCACGTTCAATTACTATTTTGGGCATACCTGCCATTCGTGCCACATGAATACCAAAACTATGCTCGCTACCACCTTCTTTTAATTTACGTAAAAAAATTATTTTATTGTTACTTTCTTTTACACTTACATTAAAATTTTTAATGCGCGAAAATAAGTTTGTCATTTCGTTTAACTCGTGGTAGTGAGTGGCAAACAAGGTTTTAGCTCTATTTTTTGGTTGGTTGTGAATGTATTCTGCAATGCTCCAGGCAATAGAAATGCCATCATAAGTACTGGTGCCTCTGCCAATTTCATCTAATAACACTAAACTTCTGTCGCTTAAATTATTTAAAATACTGGCAGTTTCGTTCATCTCTACCATAAAGGTACTTTCGCCGCTACTAATATTATCGGTAGCGCCTACACGTGTAAATATTTTATCAACGATGCCTAAGTTAGCCTGTTGAGCAGGCACATAGCTACCCATTTGTGCCAACAATACAATTAAAGCTGTTTGGCGTAAAAGGGCAGATTTACCACTCATATTAGGCCCTGTAATCATTATTAACTGCGTATTTTCATTATCTAAATAAACGGAGTTGCTTACATACTCAGTACCAATGGGCAACTGTTTTTCTATAACAGGATGACGACCTTCAATAATATCAATTGTGAATTCGTTATTTAATTGTGGACGATTATAATTGTTGTCACAAGCTAGGGTGGCAAAGCCGCAGAGCACATCTAATTTAGCTAATAAAGCCGCGTTTAATTGTATGGGCTGAATGTACTCTTCAATACTACGTACTAAATTTGCAAACAAGTTTTGTTCGATGGCTAAAATTTTTTCTTCGGCACCTAAAATTTTTTCTTCGTAGGTTTTTAATTCGGGGGTTATGTAACGCTCCGCATTGGTAAGGGTTTGCTTACGAATCCATTCTACCGGAACTTTATCTTTATGTAAATTAGTTACTTCTAAAAAATAACCAAATACATTGTTGTACGAAATTTTTAAAGAAGAAATACCTGTTTTTTCAATTTCTTGTTGTTGTATTTTTAAAAGGTAATCTTTTCCGCTATAGGCTATACTCCGCAGTTCATCTAACTCTTCATTAACGCCTTTATTTATTACATCACCTTTTAAAACATTTACTGGCGCATCGTTATTTAACTGTTGCTCTAATGCATCAATAATTAATTGGCAAGGGTTAAGTTGGTCGGCAATTTTTTGAAGCGTAATATTATTGGTTGAACTTAATTTTTGTTTTAATTGCGTAACTAATTGTAAGGCTTTTTTTAATTGAACCAATTCACGGGGATTAACGCGTAAAGCTGCTACTTTAGAAATTAAGCGTTCTAAATCTCCCACCTCGTTTAGT
>JAYTRS010000433.1:0-3370 GCA_043746065.1 Bacteroidota bacterium
CTGACAGTTAAAACCATTAAAAAAATTACAAATGGAATTAATAAATCAAAAGAATAATTTTTATAACCTTTAAATAATTTTCTAACTATTAAACAACAATAAGACAGTAAAATTATTGGCATAGCCAATATCATACCCTGATTTAAATCAAAAAAGAAACTGAATAATCTGTTTAGCCCAATGTATTTAGTATCTAAAAAACCTAAGTCTTTGATTAAATTTGTTGTTTCAAAATGATAAAAATAAAATAATTGGGGTGAGATTGAAATAATTGAAATCAAAAATAATTTTAATAAATATTTTAAATTAAATTTATTTAAATACCAAGCCCAAATACACAAAAAGAATAAGAGAAATATTAGAGGTTGGTTCTGTGAAGTTGCAATAGCAATAACTAAAATAGCAATTAATTTTTTTTCTTTTAAAAACAAAATTAAACCAATAACAACCAAACAAGTAGTAAATACTTCGGTATGTTCCCACCCAATATACCAATAGCAACTACCAAATGCAAAACAAAGTGTTGAAAAAATACTTGTTAAATTATTTTTACTAAAACAAAATAATAAAAACATACATGTAATTATTACAAGAAGTGCATTCGTTTTATAAAATGTATGTAAAAGTGGCGAACCACACCATTTACCAATAATTTTAGCAGGCAAACAAAAAATAGAATAAGTATAAAAATGATAAGAATAAAATTTATTTTGTTTAGAGTAAAAATAACCATACATGTTTTCTTTAAAAAAATGTTTTGGTGCATCTAACCCAATCAACATATTTTCAAAAAATTCTTTTTTAGGAAAATTATTCCAGTCGTATTTTTTACTAATGCCATTTTTAAATGATAAAACATCCTTTTTTTGTATGTCAACACTTAAATGGTTAAAAAAAGATTCCGTCATTAAAACATATTCAAGACCATCCCCTTCAACAAATGGTTCTTTTTCAAAATGATACCCCGCCCTATCCAAATAAATAAAAGCAACAATAATTAATACAGTAATTTTTATTAAAAAAACTCTATAATTTATTATTAATGATTTAATATTTGAAATTACTTTTTTAATAAATTACTTCTTTTAAATAACCATCTCCTTTACATCGCCCTCAACAATCAATTTTCCTGCGGTGGCGTTTTTAATTTCGTCAATGCTTACACCTGGGGCGCGTTCTAATAATTTAAAACCACCTTGGGGTACAATTTCGTAAACACCAAACTCGGTTACTATTCGTTTTACGCATTTTACACCTGTTAGGGGTAAATCGCATTTAGCTAGTAATTTACTTTGCCCCGCTTTGTTTACTTGTTGCATAGCCACTATAATGTTTTTGGCGCTTGCTACTAAATCCATAGCGCCACCCATACCTTTTACCATTTTGCCGGGTATTTTCCAATTGGCAATATCGCCCGTTTCGCTAACTTCCATAGCGCCTAAAATGGTAAGGTCTACTTTTTGCGAGCGTATCATACCAAAACTTAAAGCACTATCAAATATACTTGAGCCCTTTAAAAGGGTTATAGTTTGCTTACCAGCATTAATTAAATCGGCATCTTCTTCTCCTTCAAAAGGAAAAGGACCCATGCCCAAAATGCCATTTTCAGATTGTAATACCACATTAAAGCCTTCGGGTATGTAGTTGGCAACCAAAGTAGGTATGCCAATGCCTAGGTTTACATACATACCATCTTTTACTTCTTGCGCAATGCGCTTGGCTATTCCAATTTTATCTAACATAAATTTTTGTATTAAACGAAGTTCAAAAATAAGTTTTTTTACTGAGAGAGAAGAGATGTATTTTGTATTTACTGTAAAAATAAAAAATCTCGTTTAGGCTCACCCAAACGAGATTTTTAAATTTTATTTAAAGCTTAAAAGTTTATTTTATTATCTATATAAACTTACATTACCTTTTTTATCGTAAGCTTGTCCATCTTTACCAGTAGCTTTTATAATATAAAAATAAGTTCCTACGGCAGATTCTTTACCTTCTTGGTTTTTACCATCCCAAGCAATGTTACCAGTATTGCTTGTTACTTCGTATACTTTATTACCCCAACGGTCAAATATATAGGCAGTAATTTCGGTTAAATTTGATGTTTTAAGGAAAAACACATCATTACTTCCATCACCGTTTGGTGTAAATACGTTAGGCACATCTAATTTACTTGGTATATCTATACGTATTACTTTATAAGCACTATCAATACAAGGCCCTTTTTTACCTATTAAAGTTACAGTATAAGTACCTGGTTGTGTGTAAATAGTGGTTTGGCCTGCGGTACTATTTACATTAGCACTTGTACCGTTACCAAAACTCCATACAGATTGTATACTGTTGGTATTTACACTAGTACTTGTGTTCACAAAATTAACAGTAGCAGGTGCAAAACCAGTGGAAGGATCAGCAGTAAAATCAACTACTAAATTACCGTTTACAACCAATAGACTACCTGTGTTAATACAACCATTTACAGTATTAGTAACAGCCACATTGTATTCGCCCGGAATACTAATGATAGGACAAGCAACATGATTATTTGGTGTGTAAGTAGCTGTAAATTCAGCACTCCAAGTATATGTATAACCGCTAGTATTTGGAGAAAATGCGCAAATACTAGTTGTAGGATTAGTAGCACAATCTAACGTAGCGGTACTAAGGCCTGTTAATACTGGTATTACATAATCAGGTATAACAGTAAAAGTAGCAGTATTTTTACAACCATTTGGTAAAAACGTACCTGTTACGGTATAAGGTCCATCAACAGCAGCTGGGTAATTTGAGTTAGCTAATGGGGCAGGGCCTGATGCTGGAGGAGTCCAAGTAAAGGTAGAAGTATTATAAAGTGTATTAGTAGCTATACCTGTTAAAATTACAGGATTACCATAACAGTTTACCTTTGGTGGATTTGTACCTGGTACAATGCTATAAGTTGGTATACGCTTATCGTTAAATACTGGTACTAAAGATTTTGTAACACAACCTGTTAAGGTATTGGTAGCAACAACTGTCCATGTGCCCAATAAAGTTATAACGTTACCAGTTGTAGCAACCGTGCTGTTTGATATGGGTAAAGTTGGTGATAAAACATTTAAGTTAGCAGGCTGTATCCAAGTTATCACTGTGTTGTTGGTGCTTGATGTACCCACCGCTAATATAGTAGGGTTACTACAGGTTAAGGTAGGTGTAAATGGTGCACTGTAATTTGATGATACTTGTGGAGATGTAGTGTAAGAAACTATATTAACCGTTTGTGTAGCCAAGCAGTTATTAGTTAAATCTTTTACATATACTACATAAGCACCTGGTACCGATATGTTTGTTGAACAACCAACTGCAGGAAAGGCTGTAGGTGTGCCACTAA
>JAYTRS010000434.1:0-3367 GCA_043746065.1 Bacteroidota bacterium
CCACACAAAGAAGTATTTAACGATGATTTTTACTATTTTGAAATTGATTGGCAGCCGCAACGTATTATTTGGCGCATAGGAAAAGATAAAAAAAACTTGAAAGAAATTTGTCGGATGGATGATGCGATGACAAGTATTCCTAACAATCAAATGGTAATGGTATTGTCGCAAGAATTTCATTACCAAGAGTGGTGGCCAACCGCACCGTTTAAACAAAATTATATTCCTTTTCCTAAAAACAATTTAATAGGCAAATTACTGGAGGTAGAAATTGATTAATGGCATTTAGTAGCGTTATATTTTTGGCTTATTTTTTCCCTGTAGTATTTATACTTTACTATTTGCTACATAATAAAGTAAAAAATGGTTTTTTATTAATAGCCAGTATTTTATTTTATATGTGGGGCGCTCCAAAATTTATTTTTGCTATTTTAATAACAACAGTTATTGATTTTTTTCTGGTAAATACACTTGATAAAACTACAACTGATAAAAAACGAAAGTTATTTTTAATCTTATCCTTAAGTTTAAATGTGGGTATGTTGTTTTATTTTAAGTATTGCAATTTTTTTATTGATAACGCTAACGTCATGCTGGGCTTGGTTACAAGTAAGCATATTAACTGGACAGCCATTGTGTTACCCATTGGTATTTCGTTTTATACGTTTGAAAGTTTAACCTATGTGGTTGATGTTTACCGAAGAGTGCATAAACCATTACGCAATTTTTGGGATTACCAACTGTATATTATTTTATTTCCAAAATTAATTGCAGGGCCTATTATTCGTTACCACGAAATATCTGACCAAATAAAAGGACGCATTGGTAAAGAAACGATTGATAATGCTTTAACAGGCTTTTTTAGATTTGTAATTGGCCTAAGCAAAAAAGTAATTATTGCCAATACTATGGCTGTGGTTGCTGATTCAGTTTTTAAATCTAATTTGTACGAATTAAATACACCTATGGCTTGGGTAGGAATGCTAGCATATACCTTTCAAATTTATTTTGATTTTAGTGGCTATAGCGATATGGCCATTGGTATGGGAAAAATGTTAGGTTTTAAATTTCCTGAAAATTTTAATAACCCATATACCTCATTCAGCATTACAGAGTTTTGGCGTAAGTGGCATATTACATTAGGCGCTTGGATGAAAAATTATTTATACATTCCATTAGGTGGTAACCAAGTAAATAAAAAATGGAAATTATTTTTTAATTTATGGTTGGTGTTTGTTTTATCGGGCCTGTGGCATGGCGCTGCCTGGACCTTTGTTGTTTGGGGCATTTACCATGGTGTACTGTTAATTATCGAACGCTTATTTTTATTAAAAGTTTATAGTAAACTTCCAAAAATTATTCCATTAATTTTTACTTTTTTATTAGTGGCCGTGGGTTGGGTATTTTTTAGAGCAGAGCATTTTAGGGATGCTATAATTTTTATTAAAAAATTAATAGGCTTTAAATTCAATATTAATTACATTTTTTTAAGCAACGATTTTAAAGTGTATTTTATATTAGCTTTTATATTTTCGTTTTTTACCTTGTTTAATTTTGGAAAGAAAATTCAAGAAAAAATTTATTTCGCTAATTACTCAAGCGTAGGCTATATATTAGCAACAATTACGAGCATCGTACTATTCTATTTTTGTTTAGCATCTATTTCAAGCACTACATTTAACCCTTTTATATATTTTAGATTTTAGTGAAGCATAATTTTAAATATTTTTTAGGTATAGTAATAGCAATGGCATTGTTAGTACCCATGCTACAATTTAAATTTACTTTTTTTGATGAAGAAAAGCTAGAGGGAGTTACAACCCTTACTGATAAACCCGAGTTTAATAAAAAAAATTATTGGGAGTTAGTGTGGCAAGAAAATTATAACAAATACCTTAACGATAATTTTGGTTTTAGAACTCAATTTGTAAAAGCCTATAACCAAGTATTATACTCTTTATTTAACACTACAAAAGCCCCAGGTGTTGTAGTTGGCAAAGAGGGTGAATTATTTATTGAATCCTATATTGATGATTATATTGGTCGTAACTTTATTGGTAAATCTAAAATAAGCCAAAATGTTTTAAAAATTAAACAGTTGCAAGATTCGTTAAAAGCGCGCGGTAAAGATTTGGTAGTAGTATTTGCGCCAGGTAAAGCCTCGTTTTATCCAGAATTAATTCCTGATAGCTATATTGCTAAGAAAAAAGACAGTACCAATTATAAAACTTACGCTACCGAATTTATAAACAAACAAGTAAATTTTATTGATTTAAATAAATGGTTTTATCAAAATAAATTAAACTTTAAACACAATATTTATCCAAAATATGGTACCCATTGGAATCATTACGGAATGGCTTTAGGGCTTGATACGATTGTAAAATACATAGAAAAAAAACGAAATCTGAATATGACAGATTGGGATTACTCAGTAGTGAGTTACAATACAGCATTAAAAGGTAACGATTTTGATATTGGCATTTTAATGAATTTAACTTACCCCATTGAGGCAGACCCTAACCCCTACCCTGTTTATAAATTTAAAAACGAAGAAGACGCCTATAAGCCCGATGTGCTTGTAGTAGGCGATAGTTATTGGTGGTGCTTGGTTGGAAAAGAATTGCCAAAACATTTTTTTAAAGAAGACGAATATTGGTTTTACAATAAAACACAACTCGTTAAAAACGAAAAACGTGGCGATGTAAAAAACTTAAACTTAAGCGCCTCCTTAGCGCAACGCGATGTGATTTTGTTAATAGCTACTGAAGCTACGTTTTATATGTTTCCCTATGGCTTTGTAGATAATGCTCACAAGTTGTATTGCCAAGATAATAGCAAACGATTAAACGAATTAATAGCCAACATTAATTACGATAAAACCTGGTTACAAAGTGTAAATAAAAAAGCTTTAGAACACAATATTAGTTTAAACGCACAATTAAAAATAGAGGCCGAGTATTTATTAAGCGAAGAATTATTAAACTCAAAAGAAAGCGTAGAAGATATTATTGTGCGTATAAAAAGTGATGAAACGTGGATGAATCAAATTAAGAAAAAAGCAGCCGAAAAAAACATTAGCGTCGAACAACAAATTAAAGAAGACGCCCAATGGACGTTTAATAATAGTTAGGGATATTAAGATTTATCAAACTCGAATTTAATTTTCTTTTTTGTATCGCTAATAACAACACTTAAATGTTTATTAGTAAAAGACTTACAAAAAACAGTAAAACAAATTAATAAAAAAATTAAACATCGTTTTTTGTATTTAGGTTTCGTGAAATATATTTTTCGGTAGGCATTAAGCTTTGTTGTATGCGCTTAGCATAACGTATGCTATCTAAAATTTCTTTTTGTTTTTCTT
>JAYTRS010000435.1:0-3364 GCA_043746065.1 Bacteroidota bacterium
GGAAACAACTTTAAAGACAACTGACAGTTTTAAAAACGCAACCTTGACTGTTAGCAGTATCTTTGGAAAAACAGTTAAAGAAATAAAAAATATTTCGGGGTATAAAATAATTTTACAACGTGATAATTTACCAAGCGGACTTTACTTTCTTAACTTGTCAGAGGACGACAATACAATTACAAAAACCAAAATTGTAATTACAGACTGACAATAAATAAAAGAATAGTACTTGAAATAATACACGGTTTGTTTCAACCCCGCATAGAAAAAAGGATTTGCTAAGGATAGTAACAAAAGTCATTTTTTTTATATTATTGGTTTAAATTAAATATTATAAGTTTATATTTTAATCTGTTACTTACAATGGGTATAGTAATTCTATAATTCGTACTTTATATTGTTTTGCAGAGCATACACTTCAATTGGCGCTAACCCAATCTCTTGTCTGCGTTCGTTTACACTTTTTCTTTCTGCTATAGTAACAAATTTTTTTTCACCTGTATTAATATCGGCTGTAATTTGAGTTCCAAAAATTTGTTTTTGATGTTCAATAACTGCTTTTCTATCTACCAATGTTGCATAATTTTCTGGGGCTAAAGTACCAGATTTTACTGCATTTTCCATTACGGTTAAAAATTTACTTTGTGTTTTTAAATCAGAATTTTGAATAACCGTAAATAATGTATAATTGTTTTGCGCGCCAATCCTATCAGCCCCTAGCCAGCCATATTTGTTAATGATGCTTGTAACTTTGGCAAGATGAATGGAATCATTATAGCATTTCATTTCGTATATTTTTTGTACTTCGGTGGAATTACTGGTATTTGTTTTAATGGCATCTACAAGGAGTAAAATATTCGTTTGATTGATGGCATTTATTTCGTTTAACTGTTGAGAAACAACATCATTTATTTTCTTTTTATAATTTGCTAGCGCATCTTTTTTATAGGCCTCCTCATGTTCAAACTCTCTTAATTTATTTTCAACGGTTAAATTCCTTTTCTCTGGTAATAAACAATAACCAATAGTAAAAATGCTAAGCAAACATGATAGTATAAAAAGTGTTTTCAATAATATTTTTTTCATAATTTGAAGATAAAAAAATTTTTAACGGATAGCTTTTAATTTGCATTGTTTAACAAATTAATCAAAAATTTTACCTGGGTTTAAAATGTAATTGGGGTCAAATACTTGTTTAATATTTTTCATTAATTGTAAATGGTAAGGGCTAAATACAATTGGCAAATAGTTTTTTTGTACTAAGCCAATGCCATGCTCGCCACTAATGGTGCCGCCAAGGGCTTTACACAATTCAAAAATTTCGGTAATACCTTTTGGTAAATCGTTTTCCCAAACGGCATCGCTTAAATTACCTTTAATAATATTTACGTGTAAATTACCATCGCCCGCATGGCCGTAACAAACGGAATTAAAGCCATATTTTTTACCAATGGCTTTAACGCCCTTTAAAAGTTTTGGCAATTCGGCACGTGGCACCACGGTATCTTCTTCTTTATACACACTATTACTTTTAACGGCTTCGCCTACTTTACGGCGTATTTTCCATAAGGCATTTTTTTGTTCGGCACTATCGGCAAATAAAAT
Organism: Bacteroidota bacterium; assembly: GCA_043746065.1. Classification (GTDB taxonomy): domain Bacteria; phylum Bacteroidota; class Bacteroidia; order B-17B0; family Aurantibacillaceae; genus Aurantibacillus. Next base: position 1,606 of record JAYTRS010000435.1, read on the forward strand.
TTCGTCGCTGTTATGTTGGGTCATAATTGTGCTAATTACTTCGCAATCTGCCATCAGCAGGTCTAAATTATTTCCATCAACTTCTATTAATAACAAGGCTTGCCATTCGGGTTTTATTTCAAAAGTAACATCGCCTGCATATTTAATACTCCAATCAATGGCATCGCGTTCCATAAACTCCATAGCACTTGGCGTAATACCTGCTCTAAATACTTGCCCAACAGCTTCGCAAGCCTCTTCGGCATTTTTAAAAGGCACTAACATTAATAAATCGTGCTTTGGTAATGGAATTAATTTAAAAACAATTTTGGTTACAATGCCCAAGGTGCCTTCGCTACCAACCATTAAATGCGTAAGGTTGTAGCCAGTACTGTACTTTAGGGTGTTAGCGCCTGTCCAAATAATTTCGCCATTTGGTAAAACCACTTCTAAGTTTAATACATAATCGCGGGTGGTACCATACTTTACGGCTTTTGGGCCACCACTGCTATGTGCAATGTTTCCGCCAAGGCTGCAACTTCCCCAACTGGCAGGGTCGGGAGGATAAAAGAGATTTAATTTTTTTACTTCTTCTTGAAAAACATAATTAATTACACCTGGTTCAACCGTGGCTTGTAGGTTGCGCTCGTCTATAGATATGATTTTGTTAAATTTTTCCATACTTAAAAGTACACCACCTTTAATTGGCAATGCACCACCACTTAAACCAGTGCCAGCACCACGCGTGGTTAATGGGAGTAAATGCGTGTTGCAAATTTTTGCAATGGCACTCACCATACTAACGGTTTGCGGCTTAACAATTATTTCGGGCAAAAAAACCAAATCTTCGGTTTCATCGCGCCCATATTTTTGTAATTGTTCAATGTTTGAGGTAATATATTCCTCACCCACAATTTGTTTTAATTCATTTAAAACTGTTGGTGATACTTTGTTGTAATTTATGGCAGACATATAAAAAATTTGTTGGCTAAATTAATAGTTTAATTATTGGGTTTAAAAAATTGTATTAATTGTTTAAGATTTTTTATTTGATTTGGCATGTCGGCAACGATGTTTTCGTTTAACCAAATGCTTTGCCAGCCTGCATTTTGAGCACCTAAAATATCGGCCTCATAACTATCGCCAATCATCACACACTCTTCACTAACCGTATTATTAATTGTTTGGGCGTGTATAAATAATTGTTTATCGGGCTTGGTTAGGTTATGTTCTTCGCTAATAATAATGCTAGTAAAATAATGGCTAATATTGCAGGTATTAATTTTTATGTTTTGTACTTCTTTAAAGCCATTTGTAATAATATGAAGTTTGTAATTAGGCTTTAAAAAATTTAAAACGTCGATACAATTGTCTTTTAAAATTGTACCCTTTGGCGAACGGTTTAAATAGGCTTCGGTAACTAATAAATTTAAATCGTAATTATTATACTTAAAATGCTTAAACGCTTCGTTAAATCTATTGTTACGTAAATACTCTTTGGTAATTTGTTTTTTATAATACTGTTGCCATAAGGCAGTATTAATTAATTTGTAGTGATGAAAAAATAAATTAAAGTTGGTGTTTAGTTTGCTTTGTAAGTCAAACTCTACAAATAAATTTTGTAAAACAGCACTCGAATTTTTTTCAAAGTCCCAAAGGGTATCATCTAAATCAAAAAATATATGTTTTATGTTTTTTGTGTTTACCATTTAATGCCAATTCTATAATTTAAACTGTACCAAACATACGATTGTTTAGGATTAATACGATTGGCATAGGG
>JAYTRS010000436.1:0-3363 GCA_043746065.1 Bacteroidota bacterium
CTATCTACTTGTTGAATTAAAAATGCATTACCCTCTAACTTAAAGCCATTAATGGCGCTTTGGCCTATATTTATTTTAATTAATTTTGCGGTAGCTTGCGAATTTTTGCTCCATAACACAGGCGTTTTAAATAATTGCATTAACGAATCTGTGGTGTTTAAACTTGCCGAATCGGCTTGAGCTTGTATATCTTTTTTAAATAATTTTACATGATGGTAGGCATTTAAAAAATTATTTACCGAATCTAAATCTCGATGATACAAGGTATCGGCAGCAATAAAAAGTGTATCGTTATCTATTATTCGCGCATAAAGAGCGTGCTTAGTAACTAAGGCTTCTGATTTTTTTTCTTTATACTCAATGTAATCGCCATATAAAATAGATTTTTGAGCTGTATCAATTAAACGTACATTTCTATAAGCTCTACCCACTTTTGCTACTCTATCATAAAACAAACTATCGCCCGTAAGTTTTTGTTCTTTGGTTATTAATAAAGCATGTTGACTAAATTGCGCTTTTTCTTTATCGGTATTGTACCAACCATTTTCGCAGTATATATAATCGTTTTTGCTTAAAATAATACTTGGACCTAAAAAATAAGCAGTTTTAGTAATGGTATTGTAGCGCGAGGTATCTGATTTCATTTTATACTCGGGGTTTACCAACTCTACATCGTAATGAAAAGCCACCTCTTTTGTAGCCGAGTAATAATGTCCGTTTTTACTTGTTAATGTATTTTGTTTATTTACAATGGTGCCTCCGTTATAATAATTGGCAATTGAATTTCCTACATCAAAAGTTAAATGATGTGTGGTTAAAATCATATCTTTTTCTACACATTTTACGTTACTATCTAAACGTGCTATTTTTGTTTTACCATCATAAAATAATTTATTGCCGGTAACGGTAATACTATCGCCTTTGGTAATTTTAATATGGCCACTGGCTTGCATTTTATTATCGCCATCAAAAATTAAAGCTGTATCGCAGGTTAATATAGCGCCATCGTGTGCGCAAATAACATCGCCAGTTAAAATTTTAGCTTCACTTTTATTTTTATCAAATTCAATTTTTGAGGCGTGTCTAATTTCAATTTCTTTTTGCTTGGGTGCAATGGTATTTGTAGCTACAGAAGTAGGCGCAATTTTAATTTTATTTTTTTTAGATTTATTTTTTACTGTTTGTGAAACACTGCTTAAACTAAACAGTAAAAAAATAAATAAACTATACTGCTTAACAAAAAACAAATTAATACAATTTTATAAATAAGATTTATAAAGATAAATTATTTTTACTAAGCCGTAATTTTGTTTTGTGTTTTTTTAAGATTTTAATTGGTATAATTTAAAATTTAAGCAAAATAGCTGATAGATTTAAACTGTTTTTTAAATAAACAATAACATAACCAAATATTATATTTGATACTTAAATAAAATTTTATAACGTTTAATTAGTAACTACTCTTTTACTAATTTTTTATAGTAGAAATTGCCGTTAATATTTATTTTTAAAAAGTACGTGCCAGCGGCAATATTGCCTGTATAAAGTGTTTGATTTAAAATGCCTTTTTCTTCTTTACTTTCGGTTAATAGCAATTCTTTTCCTAACACATCAACAATACTAATTTTTACTTTGCTAGCAGTGGCGTTTTGAAGTTTAAAATTTAATTGGTTTGTAAATGGGTTTGGATATACTTGTAAGCCTATCACCTCCGCATTTTCTTTAATACCAACGGTTGAAGTTGTATCTACTTTTTGCCCATTACTACTAATTACATTGCTAAATAAACCCGCACCGTTTTCAGACTTAATATTAAAATAGTAAATTGTATTTTGCACTAAGGTTAAGGTTTTGGCAGTAACCGCCGTAGCACCCCAATTATTTGTCCAGCCTAATGTATTTATAGAACCTGGCGAAGTACCAATACTAAACCAATAACGTGCAATGGCCGAATTTGTATCAAACGAGTTGCCCCAATTTGCACGTAACGAATCGGTAGTATTTACCACCGCAATATCAGCAGTAGGCCCATCATTTACAAACGCAATATTGCTTGGCGGTGTCCAATCTATATTAATATTTTCGGTATCAATAGCTGATAAATTACCAGCGGTATCCTGACAAATAGATTTTATTTTACCGGCAAATTGTGTTGGATTTTGATTTTGATAACGCATTTCGTTTGCTAAACCACTACCAACATTTATACCTACTGTATTAATACGCGAACGATATACTTTAATTTCATCCACACTAAATTTACAATTACCACTTCTAAAACTTATGGCTTTACCATTTGTATATGGCGTAGGGTCTATCCAACTTGCAACCGCAGCATTATTAAAGTAAACAGTTATTTTACCAGTTACTCGGTCGTAAATTGTTTTAATATCGTACCATTGCCCAGCGCTAAACGTTAACGGTAAATCAATTTTTGGAGTACCAATGGCATTATTTACAACTTTATATAATTGTACTTTTTGATCATCTAACCTAAACCATACAAAGTAGGAGTTGTTGCGATTGCTGCTATCTGCTTGGTCGCAAAAAAAGTGAAACCCTGCACGACGGCTAGTACCTGTGCCTTCAAATTTCCCTAAAAAATGATATAAATAGCGGTTACTTAACGATTGTGTTAAGGCTGCATAAATATTGGTATTTCCTGCAGCAACACTGGCTTCATCGGTTTGCACTAAAGCATTGCCTGTAACAGTCCATGTTCCTACTTTTATTGTCCATTCTGGGTGAATAGCATTATCAAAATTATCGGCAAAAAAACCTTTTGTGTAATTGGCACGCCACTCGGTACCATTAAAATCAATAGGTTGATAGTATCCTTTTTGCACGCCGCTACCTCCCACATTATCCACATCGGCTACGGTTGCGGTAAAAGCAGCTGTTTTCCAAGCATTAGCAGTGGTAATAGTAGTAGTTGGTGCAATAACGTCTGGCATACTCGCTGTTACTGTTCCATTCATAGTAAAGCTTGCAGCCCAACCTGGCTTATTGGTAGCGCAATCGCTTCTAAATTCAACTAACACGCTATCGTTAACTGATGTAATGGGTGCTGGGTTTACGGTGCCTGTGTATTGTGCTACCAATGGCGAATTAATTGAGCCACCGTTATAAATAAATAAATTATCGTAATTAGTCTCTAAATTAAAAGATGTAAAACTAAGACTAATATTTGTAGCGCCTGCTTTTGTAAATAACCAAAATTTTCGTTCATCGTCGCCATAATTACCTGCTAAACCACCAGTATCGTAAAACGAACCTGTAGAGGTTGTGTAAGTGGCGGTAATTGAATAGGTATTGTTAATTAATTTATAAAATTTTGCCCAATTCCAGTATGGCCCTGGGTCG
>JAYTRS010000437.1:0-3363 GCA_043746065.1 Bacteroidota bacterium
AATATTAAATTGAGTAGTTTTAATTGTATCTGCAACATCAACAATTTCTTCTTTTTTTTCTTCGGTTTTCTTACCACACGAAGTTAATATGCTGGAAGCAACAGCAAATGCAATTAAATAGTTGTTTGACATAGTTTTTATTATTTTCATCGACAAAATAAGGCTGTTTAAAGACTGAATTTAAAGCGCAAGTAAGTAAAAATTAATGAACTACACAAATATTTAATTAACACATTTAAGCATTAAATTGTTAAAAACATTTTTTAGTTTTTTTAATAAATAAAAGCCTACTTTTAAGCCACAATTAACATTTACTTTACAATGAAAAACATTACAGTTATAGGCAGTGGCACCATGGGTAACGGCATTGCACACACCTTTGCACAGTTTGGCTTTACCGTTAGTTTAGTTGATATTAGCGAAACAGCCCTACAAAAAGCAATAGCAACCATTACCAAAAATTTAGATAGACAAGTACAAAAAGGTAGTATTACCGAAGATGTAAAACAAACTACCTTAAAAAATATTAGCACCTTTACCGATGTTACTAAAGCCGCATCTGTAGCCGATTTAGTGGTAGAAGCCGCTAGCGAAAATATTGATATTAAACTTAAAATATTTAAACAGTTAGATGAAATTTGCCCACGGCACACCATTTTAGCTAGTAATACATCTTCTATTTCAATAACTCAAATTGCTGCCGTAACAAAGCGCGCCGATAAAGTAATTGGTATGCACTTTATGAACCCTGTGCCCGTTATGAAACTAATTGAAGTTATTAGAGGCTACTCTACCAGCAACGAGGTGTGTAATTTAATAATGGAAACCTCCAAAAAATTAAATAAAATACCCGTTGAAGTATACGATTACCCTGGCTTTGTAGCAAATAAAATTTTAATGCCAATGATTAACGAAGCCATTATTACCTTATACGAAGGTGTAGCAGGCGTTGAAGAAATTGATACCGTAATGAAATTAGGAATGGCACATCCTATGGGCCCCTTGCAATTAGCCGATTTTATTGGTTTAGATGTGTGTTTAAATATTTTAAGAGTGTTGCAAGATGGCTTTGGCAACCCAAAATATGCCCCTTGCCCCTTATTAGTTAATATGGTAGCCGCTGGGCATTTGGGTGCTAAAACAGGCAAAGGTTTTTACGATTACAGCCTTGGCGGTAAAGATTTAATTTTAGCCGAGAGATTTAAAAAACAAAGTGAATTAGTATAATTTTTTTGGATACATCCTATAAAAATATTTTATCTATCGAATATCCCAACATACCAAGTGCTGGGGTGTATTACTTTAACACCAATAGCGGCCTGCGTTACGAAGTAAGGTTTGGGCGATTGCAAGATAATATTTTGCACGCCAATATTGTATTTGGCGTAGTAAACGATGAGTTTGAAGGCGAAGAATATGTGGCTACCAACCGTGGCGAAGTATATCAAGTAATGAATACCATTGTTGAAATTGTAAAAAATTACATGATAGAACACCCAAAAGTAAACATTTACGAATTTAATGCCGTTGGGCGCGATGACGAAGACGATAGTAAAGAAAATGCCCGCATGCTTTTGTACCGCCGCTTTTTACCAAAAATATTTACACAGGGTTGGAAATTTAAAATAGATGGCAATTTTGCTTTAGTTACTACGGTTTAGAAAGGTAAATAAAAAATAATTATTAAATGTATAACATCTATATAAAAATGCTTTCAAGTATAATCTTGTTTTTACCCTTAACAATATTTGCACAGGAAACTAAAAAAATAATTTTTTCTCCAGACTTTCGAGCTAAGGATACTAAAGAAATTTTTTATGTTTTAAAATCAGATACGTTTTATAAACAAGGGCTGTATCAAAAAATAACAAATAAAAATGTAGTAATAATAAATGGCTATTATATAAATGACCAAAAAGATAGTTTATGGACTGAATTTAATTTTGAAGGAAAGATTAAACTGTCTGAAGGTAACTATCATAAAAATAAAAAAGTTAATGTTTGGGAATTTTATAATTTGAAAGGAGAACTTGAACAGAAATATGATTTTACAAAGAATGAGATTGTATTTTTTAAAAAAGAAGAAAAAGAATATAAAGTAATAATCGGCACTGATACAATTAAAACAAAACTTGAACGGCAACCTTTGTATATTGGAGGTGATAGGAACTTAAACGAGACGATTTCAGATAATATAAATTATCCTCCATATGCTATTGCAAATGCAGTTCAAGGCAAAGTTTTTATTTCTTTTACAATAAGTAAAGAAGGAAAATCATTTCATCACAAATTAACAAAAGGAATTGGCTATGACTGTAACCAAGAAGCTTTAAGAGTTGCTAAATTAATACCCAATAATTGGATTCCTGCACGATTGAATGGAGAAGATGTAAATGTTGAATATATACTTCCTGTTAGTTTTAAATTTCAGTAATAATTAACCAGAATTTTAATTACTCATAAAATATAAAATTAAAATTGCTAAATGCGGTTTTAATACTTCTGATTACCATACAAGAAAAATAATGCTTACCATACAACATACAAAAAACTTTAGAATTGAAAAACCAAGTATTGTTACCATTGGTACCTTTGATGGAGTACATTTAGGTCATCGAAAAATAATAAATAAATTACAACTTTTAAAACAAAGCTTAGGCTTAAGCACCGTTGTATTAACCTTTGCGCCACACCCACGTAAAATTTTATTTCCACAACAAACCGATTTAAAATTAATTACTTTGGTAGATGAGAAATTAGAATTACTTAAACAACATAAGGTTGATGTAACCGTAGTTTACCCCTTTGACATTGCTTTTTCGCAATTAGATGCCGAAGAATACATTAAAACTATTTTAGTAAAACAACTTAATGTTAAACATTTAGTAATTGGCTACGACCATAAATTTGGTAAAAACAGAGAAGGGACTATTGAAACCTTAAAACAATTTGCTACAAAATATAATTTTACAGTTGAAGAAATTAGCGCTAAAGATATTGATGCCGTAAACATTAGCAGCAGTAAAATACGCCACGCCGTTGACGAAGGTAATATGCAATTGGCTCACGATTATTTAGGCCATTATTTTTTTATAAATGCACAGGTTATTAAAGGTAAACAATTAGGGCAAACCATTGGTTACCCTACTGCTAATTTAAAAATAACCGATGATGATAAACTAATACCTAAAAATGGAGTATATTTAGTACAAGCTGTGGTAGAAGGTGAAAATTATTTTGGCATGATGAACATTGGCACAAACCCAACCGTAACAAGCACTTTAAATTTAAAATTAGAAGTTAATATTTTTAATTTTAATGCCGATATTTACACTAAACCCATAAAAATAAAATTTGTTAAAC
>JAYTRS010000438.1:0-10391 GCA_043746065.1 Bacteroidota bacterium
ATCCAAAATCAGAATACAACGGTAAGCAAGTAGAATTAAATTCGGTAGAGTGTAGTGTTGATATTGAAATAGTAAACAATAAAAATAAAACAAAACATTTAATGAATTGTACTAACTCTAAAATTCGTTCAGAAAGTATAACTAATAACAGAGATATTGGCGATTTAATTTCGGGTTCAAATAAAGATAATACCAAGTACCGTACAAAATTATTAAATGATAATATTTGCGTAAGTTTAGCCGAAGATGTTGGACGAAGAATTTGGGTACCCATCACTCGTCGCATTGTAAAAACATTAAAATAAATTATGAAATAGCCATGTGTAAAGCCAAGCAAATTAAAATACATGGCGTATTCCATATGACAATAAAAAAACAATAATATTTACATATGAATTTAGATTTAAAAAATAAACGTGCTTTAGTATGCGGTAGCACACAAGGTATTGGTAAAGCAGTAGCTATTGAGTTAGCCTTGTTAGGTGCTAATGTTACGCTAATTGCCCGTAACGAGCAAAGTTTAAAGCTAGCTAAAAACGAATTAACAAATAATGGTAACCAATTACATTCGTATTTGTGTGTAGATTTTAACGAACCTCAAAAATTAAAAGAATTGGTAGAGCAGTTTATACAACGCTCAGGGCCGGTAAATATTTTAATAAACAATACCGGTGGGCCAGCAGCTGGCCCCATTGTTAATGCAAAACCCGAAGAGTTTTTAAGCGCTTTTAATAATCATTTAATTTGTAATCATGTTTTAGCACAAGCTTGCATTGAGGGTATGAAAAACAGCGGTTATGGTCGTATTATTAATATTATTTCAACATCAGTAAAATTACCGTTGCCAAATTTAGGTGTTAGTAATACCATACGTGCAGCCGTTGCTAATTGGGCAAAAACATTGGCTAACGAATTAGGTAAATTTAATATTACAGTAAATAATGTGTTACCAGGCGCTACTGCTACACAGCGTTTAAGTACAATTATTGAAAACAAAGCCTTAAAAACAAACCATAGTAACGATGCGGTAACAAAAGAAATGCTAAGCGAAATACCTTTAGGGCGTTTTGCCGAAGCTACTGAAATAGCAAATGCTGTAGCGTTTTTAGCGAGTCCGGCGGCGGCTTATATTAACGGTATTAATGTGCCTGTTGATGGCGGAAGAACAGGTAATTTATAAAGGTTTACGCCTTACCAATTCCCACAAAACAATACCCACACTTACCGAAATGTTTAAAGAATGTTTGGTGCCTAATTGAGGTATTTCAATAACGGCATCACAGTTATTTATAATATCTTGCTCTACACCATATACTTCGTTTCCAAAAACAAGCGCAAGTTTTTCGTTAGTACTTTTAAATTCGTGCAACCAAATTTTTGTTTTGGCTTGCTCTACTGCAAATATTTTATAGCCTTTTTGTTTTAATACTTCTACTGCCTGTTGTGTAGTGGCGTAATGTACCCATTTAACAGTATGTGTAGCGCCCAAAGCCGTTTTTTCAATTTCTTTATTTGGAGGTGTGCCCGTTACCCCACACAGCATTATTTCTTCAATTAAAAAAGCATCTGCTGTTCTAAATACAGAGCCCACGTTGTTTAAACTTCTAACATTATCTAAAACTATTATTATGGGTTGCTTGGCCGAAGTTAAAAACTCATCTACCGATAAGCGTTCTAAATTTTCGTTTTTCGTTTTTTCATTCATTATAAATATAGCATTACTGTAATAAATTTATGCTTTGTAAAATTAAAATTAAACAACTACATACTACAGTTTATTTATAAAAAACAATACTATAAAAATTACTTACATTTATTGCCATTATAAACTGCTTTGTAATTTTTGTTTACACTAAAAAATATATTAAAAACGTTAATGTGGTCGGTTTTTATTTGGCTATTTTTTCGTACGTTTTTGTTTCAAACATTTCGCATTCCCTCTTCATCAATGAATGGAAGCTTATTTACTGGCGATTTTGTAGTAATATCTAAACTACATTACGGTGCTCGTTTACCAATTACACCTTTTGCAATTAAAATTGCAGGTAAAAAAAAATACATAGAGGAGGTGCAACTTCCCTACTTTCGTTTTTTTGGTTTTAGTAACATAAAACAAAACGATGTAATTGCCTTTAATTTTTCGTTAACTGAAGATAAACCTATTGATATGCGCGATGAGTATATTAAACGTTGCATTGCCATTGCTGGCGATACTGTTAAAATAACCATGGGCAATGTGTATGTAAACTCTAAATTAAATAGTAACGCCACGGTTTATAATAACTATTCGGTAATAAGCACAAAACTAATAGATACCTTATTAATGAAACGCTTAGATATTTTAGAAGATGCACAACAAATTACAAATGCCGAATATAATTTTTACATGAGTAAAACGCAGGCCGATTCGTTATTAAAATTAAGTTTCATAAAATCGGTTACACTAAATAATTTTGCTAAAGATTATTATCATCCAACTGTATTTCCTAATCACCCTTCGGTATTATGGAATTACGATTTTTTTGGTTCCTTTTACATCCCCAAAAAGGGCGATAGCATTTTATTAACGCCACAAAATAAAATTTTATATCAACGTACTATTGAGCGCTTTGAAGAAGCTACACTTATTACAAAAGATAGTACAACACTTGTAAACGAAAAACCCAACAAATATTACACCTTTAAACAAAATTACTACTTTGTAATGGGCGATAATAGGCACAATTCAATCGACTCTAGAGCATGGGGCTTAATACCCCAAAGCCATATTATTGGTAAAGCTTGGTTTGTAATTTTATCTTCTACAAAATTAAATCGCCGTTTTATAACGGTTAATTAGTAACTAATACTTAATTTGTTAATCAATTAGAATAAAATTTTAACAAATCTGCAATAATGTCAGTTTTATAGAGTATTATTCCCCCAAAAAAGGTAATTGTTTGGCACCGAGAGGCAATTGTTTCAGACCAAGGGGCGATTGTTTCATTCCGAGAGGCGATTGTTTCATTCCGATAGGCAATTGTTTCGCACTGAGAGGTAATTGTTTCATTCCGATAGGCAATTGTTTTACACCGAGAGGTAATTGTTTTACACCGAGAGGTAATTGTTTCATTCCGATAGGCAATTGTTTTACACCGATAGGCAATTGTTTGGCACCGAGAGGCGATTGTTTTAAACAAGATTTTATTCTAAAAAAAAATCTAAACAATCTTTTTTAACGTAAGTATTTATGAATAATTTAAAATACTGTTAAAAATGAAAAAATCTACAAAAACAGCTCTTGGTATAACTTGTATAGCAGCCACTGCTATTGCATTTTATAGTTGGGATGCTCAGAAATCGCCCCTTCAGGCTTCCAGCCATAGGGAAGCGCCATTGATTGCAAACGATCCATTGGCGGATAATACGGACTTATATGCATTTCGTAGTCCGGATGATACAAACAAAGTAACCATTATTGCTAATTATGTGCCTTTGCAATTACCACAAGGTGGGCCTAATTATGCTTCGTTTGGTACTAACATTCGTTACGAAATTCATATCGAAAACGGTGGTACTGTAAACCCTGCTGGAGACGATATTACCTATCGTTTTACCTTTAGCAAGGTGAATCAAGATACTACTACCTTTTTTAACATTCGCTTAAATAAAGAAAATTTAAAAACAACTTACCTTGCTGAAAAAAGTGTAAACGGCGGTGCCTTTACTACTATTGTTAGCTCTGGTGTTGTGCCTCCTGCAAACATTGGTCCACGTTCTATTGGTGGTGGTGCTGGTTTACCTGCAACATCTAACTACGCAACGTTAGTGGCAAATTCAATTGCAAATGCAACGGGTACTGGTGGCGAAAAAATTTATTGTGGTCCAATCGACGATCCATTTTTTGTGGATTTAGGTGGTATTTTTGATTTAGGTCAAACCCGTGCTGGTGGTACAGGTTCTAATACACCTCGCGATGGAGTTGGTCATAAAAATTGCCATACAATAGCCATTCAAGTGCCAATTAGCTCGTTACAACAAAGTGGTTTAGCAGTTAGTTCGGCTACAAACATTTTAGATAGCCGCTTTATTATTGGTGTTTGGGCTTCTGCAAGTCGCCCAACTACTCGTACATTAAGTAATACTGGTGCTAATCCTAACGATGCTGGTACATACGTACAAGTATCTCGTATTGGTATGCCTTTAACTAACGAAGCCATTATGCCAATTGGTCAAAAAGATGTTTGGAATTCTCGTATTCCTTACGGTGTTGGTAGTGGTGTTACTGGTGCAAACGAAATTGCTTACCAAGAAAACTATTTCTGTAACCCAGAGTTAGCTTTATACTTAACTAATAACCCTTATGGTGCTGCGGTACCGGCTTTATCAACAGCCTTACGCACACAAACTGCCTCTTTAGGTTCATTTAATTTCTCAACTGGAGGTAATGGTTTATTTGGTTTACCAGCTGCTGCGGTAGCAGGTACAGCTTTAGATGCTGCTGCTTTTGGTAACTATTTACTACGTGCGGGCAAGCCTCGTTCGGTAGATTTATTACCTATATTTCACACAGGTGTTCCAAATTTACGCCCTTATCAATTAGCTACAGGTAAACCAGCTGGTAACCCATTAGCTGCTGGTAAACCGTTTATTAATAACTTTTTACCAACGTTTGGTGATATGTTACGTTTAAACATGGCAGTGCCAGTTACACAACGTAATGATCCTAACTTTAGTAGCTTAGGTTTAATACAAGCCGCAGTTATTGGTTTAACAAATCCTAGTTATAGCACTACCACTTTACAGTTTATTCCTAATATGGATGGTTTTCCTAACGGACGCCGTTTAGAAGATGATGTAACACGTATTGAGTTACAAGCTGTGGGTGGTGTAGTTTTAGCTGCAATTGGTTTATGGTACGATGACGTTCCAAATCCTTACACAGCAGTTGTATCTCCTCAGTTATTAGCTACTTTAGGCTATAGCACTGGTGTACAAACTAACGATACATTATTTAGAGCTAACTTCCCTTATGTACAAACTCCTTGGAGTGGGTATGCTAATCATAGTGGACAATAATAAATTTATAAAAACATTAAAATCATAAATTATGAACAAGAAATTAATAACCAAAATTTTAGGTGTAACATGTGTAGCAGCAACAGCTGTGGCATTTTACACTTGGGATGCCCAAAAATCGCCCCTGCAGGCTTCAAGCCACAGGGAAGCGCCATTGATTGCAAACGATCCATTGGCGGATAATACAGACCTTTACGCATTTCGTAGCCCTGATGATACGAACAAAGTAACCATTATTGCTAATTATGTGCCGTTAGAATTGCCTCAAGGCGGACCTAACTACGCCACATTTGGTAAAAATGTACGTTACGAAATTCATATCGAAAATGGTGGAACTGTTACTAATACTAGTGGTGGAGATGATATTACATATCGTTTTACCTTTAGTCAAACCAATCAAGATACAAGTACTTTCTTTAACATACGTTTAGGAAAAGAAAACTTAAAAACAACTTATATTGCTGAAAAAAGTGTAAATGGCGGTGCCTTTACTACTATTGTTAGCTCTGGTGTTGTTCCTCCTGCAAATATTGGCCCACGTTCTATTACTGGTGGTGCTGGTTTAGGAGCATCAAGTTATACTACATTAATGGCAGCAGCTATTGCAACTGCAAGTGGTACAGGTGGAGAGAAAATTTTCTGCGGCCCAGTTGATGATCCATTTTTTGTGGATTTAGGTGGTATTTTTGATTTAGGTCAAACCCGTGCTGGTGGTACAGGTATTAATAAGCCAGAAGATGGTGTAGCGTGTAAAAACGTTCATACTATTGCTTTACAAATACCAATTAGCTCGTTACAACAAAGTGGTTTAGCAGTTAGTTCGGCTACAAACATTTTAGATAGCCGCTTTATTATTGGTGTTTGGGCTAGCGCAAGTCGCCAACAAATACGTACTTTAAATACAAACGGTACTGAATCTTATTCAGGATCTTATGTACAAGTATCTCGTATTGGTATGCCTTTAACTAACGAAGCCATTATTCCTATTGGACAAAAAGATGTTTGGAATTCAAAAATTCCTTACGGTGTTGGTAGCGGTGTTACTGGTGCAAATGAAGTTGCTTGGCAAGAAAACTATTTCTGTAACCCAGAATTGGCTTTGTATTTAGGTAACAATCCTTTTGCAGCTGCAGTACCAGCTTTATCTACTTCATTACGTACACAAACTGCCTCTTTAGGTTCGTTTAATTTCTCAACTGGAGCAAATGGTTTATTTGGTTTACCAGCTGCTGCGGTAGCAGGTACAGCTTTAGATGCTGCTGCTTTTGGTAATTATTTACTACGCTCAGGCAAGCCTCGTTCGGTAGATTTATTACCTATATTTCACACAGGTGTTCCAAATTTACGCCCTTATCAATTAGCTACAGGTAAGCCAGCTGGTAACCCATTAGCTGCTGGTAAGCCGTTTATTAATAACTTTTTACCAACCTTTGGTGATATGTTACGCTTAAATATGGCAGTGCCAGTTACACAGCGTAACGACCCTAACTTTAGTAGCTTAGGTTTAATACAAGCTGCAGTTATTGGTTTAACAAACCCTACATATAGTGGTACAACCTTACAGTTTATTCCTAACATGGATGGTTTTCCTAACGGACGCCGTTTAGAAGATGATGTAACTCGTATTGAATTACAAGCTGTGGGTGGTATAGTTTTAGCTGCTATAGGCTTATGGTACGATGATTGTATTAATCCTTATATAGTTGGTGTAACACCTCAGTTATTAGCTACTTTAGGTTATAGTACTGGTATTCAAAATAACGATACTACGTTTAAAGCTAATTTCCCGTATTGTCAAACTCCATGGAGTGGTTATGGAAAATGTGGCGGACCAATTTTTGTAAATAACACTGTTCCAACAGTTGGTATTCAAGAATACGGTGTAGGTATTAGTGCTCCAAAACTAGCAATGGTTCAAAACTACCCTAATCCATTTAAAGGTAATACTACGTTTAAATATCATTTATCTGAAAATGCACCTGTAACTATTTCAATTTATGATTTAGCAGGTAAAAAAGTAGGTGTAATTAACGAAGGTATTAAAGCCGAAGGAACTCACGAAGTAATTTATAATGCCGAAAACTTAAGTAGTGGTATTTATATTGCAACATTAAGTTCTGGTTACAAAACAGTACAATCTATAAAAATATCGGTTGTTAAATAATAAATTTTAATATTTTAAATAACTAAGAATCGGGTATATTTGCCCGATTCTTTTTTTTAATTTCAATTTTATGCGCAAAAACTTATATCTTATTTTAATTGTTGCAACATTAATATTGTTGGCTAGTATTTTTATTTTCTCAAAAAAACCAAAAGAAAAATTAACACCTTTTAAAGAAAGAACCGGAACAATAGCTTTAACTGGCGAATGGTTAAATACAAAAAAAGCCATACAAGGTTTATTAGCTTCGATTGAGCAAAACCCTGAAGACTATAAAGCCATGTTAAACTTATCTCAAGCCTACATTCAAGAAGGGCGTGTTACCGGAGACCATGGCTATTATGATAAAGCGGCTATTGAATTATTAGATATTGTTATTAAAAATCAACCACAAAATTTTGAGGCATTATGTTGTAAGGCCACTGTTCTTTTATCGCAACACCATTTTGCCGAAGGATTAGAATTAGCCAAAATAACACTGCCCTTAAACCCAAACAGCGCTTTTATTTATGGTATTTTAACCGATGCTAATTTAGAGTTAGGCAACTATGCCGAAGCTATAAAAATGGCTGATAAAATGGTTTCTGTAAGGCCCGATATTCGTTCGTATGCACGTATAAGTTATTTAAGAGAAATTTATGGCGACTTACCTGGTGCCATTGCCGCTATTAAATTAGCTACAGATGCAGGTTACCCGGGCTTAGAACAAACGGAATGGACGCGTTGTATTTTGGCTCACTTGTACGAAAATACTGCAAGTTTAGATACTGCCGAATATGAATATAGAATTGCCTTACGTAATCGCCCCGATTATGCTTTTGCTATTGCAGGCTTAGGCCGTATTGCCAAAGCTAAAGGAGCTTATAAAGATGCAATTACCTACTATGAAAAAGCAAAAAATATGATTGTTGAATTTTCGTTTTCAGACGAATTAACCGATTTGTACCGCTTAAATAATCAAAAAAGTAAAGCAGAAAAAAATGCCGAAGAGGTAATTAATTTATTAGGGCCTAACGAAGGCGATGAAAGCGATACAGGGCATGGCCATTATGCCGATAAAGAATTAGCATATGCATATATTAAAGTAAATAATTTAGAAAAAGCCTTAAAGCACGCTACTACAGAGTACCAACGCCGCCCAAATAATATTGATGTATGCGAAACATTAGCTTGGGTAGATTATAAATTAAACGATTTTAAAAATGCAAATATTTTAATAGATAAAGCATTAAAAACAAATTGTAAAAATCCTATTTTATTATGTCGAGCAGGTTTAATAAAAGTAAAAGCAAACGAAGTTGAAAAAGGCAAGGCCTTAATTAAACAAGCATTAGAAACCAACCCATTTTTAGATATTGAATTGCGTAACGAAGCCAAAGCTTATCTAACACCAGCTTAATAACTATTTGAAAAATAATAAACATAGCTATTTTTTTAGTATTGCGCTAATCGTTATATTATCGCTTATACCTATTGTAACTCAGGCACATCCACAAGATGCGTATTTAAATAAATTATCGCGTAGCGATGTTTTTTTTATTTACTTACAATTGGGTTTTACACATATTATACCCTTGGGCTTCGATCATATTCTTTTTATACTAAGTTTATTTTTATTAAGCCCTAAATTAAAAACAATTGTTTGGCAAGCTACAGCCTTTACAGTGGCTCACTCTATTACTTTGGGTTTAGCCATGTATGGCAAAATACAATCGCCGCCATATATTGTTGAACCAATTATTGCCTTATCCATATTTTTTGTAGCCGTAGAAAACATTATAACCGATAAATTAAAACCTACACGTATTATTATAGTATTTGCTTTTGGGCTTATACATGGCTTAGGTTTTGCAGGTGTATTAAACGATTTGGGCTTACCTAAAAAAGAATTTTTTAATGCCCTCATTAGTTTTAATGTGGGGGTTGAATTAGGCCAACTCAGTATTATTTTATTAGCATGGTTTTTAGTTGCTAAATGGTTTAATAAAAAACCATGGTACCGTAAATTTATTGTTAATCCAGTATCCGCTCTAATTGCTATAATTGCCTTGTACTGGACAATTGAGAGAGCATTTTTCGCCTAACAATCTCAAAAACTATTATTTTGTAACCGTATTAGATTTAGTAAATTTATATGCGTTAATAATTATAAATTTAACGTATTAAAAATTACAAAATGCAATCAACCGCCAAAACAGTAGTAGAATATATTGCTTCGTTACCAGAAGATAGAAGGAAAGCAATTAAGGAAATACAATATGTTATTTTAAAAAACTTACCAAAAGGTTTTGAGGAGGTGATGAGTTACGGTATGTTAGGCTACGTTGTGCCTCATAAATTATACCCAAACGGTTACCATTGCGACCCAAAATTACCATTAGGATTTATAAACGTTGCTTCACAAAAAAATTTTATCGCAATATATCATATGGGGCTTTATGCCGATATTAAATTATTGAAATGGTTTACTGATGAATACCCAAAACATTGTAACACAAAACTAGATATGGGTAAAAGTTGTATCCGTTTTAAAAAATTAGATCAAATACCTTATGCTTTAATTGGCGAATTAGTGGCTAAAGTTTCGGTAAAAAATTGGATTGAGCTTTATGAAAGAGCTTTTAAAAAACCAAAAGCTTAATGTGTTAAGTAATAAAATTATATTTATTTCGGCTTTAGATTGGGGCTTAGGTCATGCCACACGCTGCGTACCTATTATTCGTAATTTGCAAAAAAACAATACCGTAATTATTGGTATTACACCATTAACTAAATTAATTTTTGAAGACGAGTTCCCACACCTAAAAAAAATAACCCTACCAGCGTATAATATTACTTATTCAAAAACAATACCCATTTGGTTAAAATTAGTATTTAATTTGAATAGAATTTTAAAAGTAATACAAAAAGAAAAAAAACAATTACAAGAAATTATTTTAGAAAATAAAATTGATGTTATAATTAGCGATAATCGTTTTGGTTTATATTCTAAAAAAATACATTCTATTTTTATAACACATCAATTATTTTTAAAAACGCCTTTTGCAAACTACTTTGCTCAAAATATTAATAAAAAATGTATTTTAAGTTTTAATGAAGTTTGGATTCCTGATAACGAAAATGAAACTTTAAGTTTAAGTGGAAGTTTATCACACGGCACTCACTTTCA
>JAYTRS010000439.1:0-10381 GCA_043746065.1 Bacteroidota bacterium
AAAAATGGCTTAATTGATGGTGTTATTAATGAGCCCGTTGGCGGTGCTCACCGTAATCAGGAAGAAATGTTTGCCATTGTAAAAACCGAAATATTAAAACATTTAAAAACATTAAATAAATTAAAACCTCAAGACCGTATAAGCCAACGCATTGATAAATTTGCGGCAATGGGCGTAGTACACGATTTAATGGACGCATAATAATTAATTATATAATGTTTTTTTACAAACCCAATCTTAAATACCAAGTGCAGAATAATTCATAATTTTTAATTCATAATTTTTAATTTCAATATATGGCAGATACAGGCGACATTAACGTAGGTTCAATCATCCGTTTTAACGGCGAACTTGTTCAAATTACAGATTACCAACACCGTACCCCTGGTAATTTACGTGCGTTTTACCAAGCTAAAATGCGCAATTTAAAAAATGGGAAACAAACCGAAAACCGCTTTAGAAGTGGCGAAGGTGTTGAAATTGTGCGTGTAGAATACCGCCAAATGCAATTTATTTATACCGAAGCCGAATTTGCAGTGGTAATGGATAACGAAACATACGAACAAATACATGTACCCTTAATGTTGTTTGGCAGCGGTTCTAAATTTTTAAAAGAAGGCATGGAAGTAAAAATAAGTTTTGAGGGAGACGATGTTATTATTGCCGAACCTCCTACTTTTGTAGAATGCCAAATAACCTATACTGAACCAGGTATGAAAGGCGATACAGCCACTAACACTTTAAAAAAAGCAACCCTTGATACCGGAACCGAAATTAGTGTGCCCCTATTTTTTAACGAAGGCGATTGGGTAAAAATTGATACCCGCACTGGCGATTATGTTGAGAGGATTAAAAAGTAAATCTTAATTTTAAAGCGAGAATTATTCTCGCTTTTTTATTTTATAAAAAAAATTGTATTCCTTAAGCCAAATAGTCCAACTTACCAGTAGTATATTTA
This sequence comes from Bacteroidota bacterium, assembly GCA_043746065.1. Lineage (GTDB taxonomy): Bacteria > Bacteroidota > Bacteroidia > B-17B0 > Aurantibacillaceae > Aurantibacillus. The sequence goes on from JAYTRS010000439.1 coordinate 959, forward strand.
TTGGTACTAACAATTATAAACCCAGTTTATTTTTAACCGATAGCCGTGCGCTTCAAAGTGCCGAAAATTCGGTGTTTATTGCCATTAAAACCAATCGTAATAATGGCCATAATTATATTAACGATTTAATTAAAAAAGGTGTTACCAGTTTTGTAATTACCGAAAATGAATTTGATTATACATCTATCACTAATAAAAATGTATCATTTATTGTTACAAAAAATAGCTTACAAAGTTTACAACTATTAGCCGCTTATCACCGTTCACAATTCAATATTTCAGTAATTGGCATTACAGGTAGTAATGGCAAAACGGTGGTTAAAGAGTGGCTGTATCAATTATTAAAATCTGATTTTAGTATTTGCCGAAGCCCAAAAAGTTTTAATTCGCAAATTGGCGTGCCACTAAGTGTTTTAAATTTAAATACCTCGCATACCTTAGCTATTTTTGAAGCCGGTATTTCGCAACCCAACGAAATGGATAATTTGCAAAACATTATTCAACCTACGCTAGGAATTATTACATCTATTGGTTCGGCTCATGATGAAGGTTTTAAAAATAAAGAACAAAAAATTGAAGAAAAAATAAAATTAGTTCAGCATTGTAAAAACATAATTATTAATGGACTGACTAAAAACAATATTCCCCCTACTCTACTTTTAAAAACAATAGTTATTTCGCAGCAAGCCGATGCCGATTTACAATTTAGTGTTTCTAAAAACTGTTTACTTATAAAAAGCAATACTAAAAATTACAGCTTTCAATTAAAATTTACCGATGCTGCATCTATTGCTAATTATGCTACTTGTATTGCCGTACTTTTTCAATTAGGATTTAATGAAGACAGTATTCAACAAAAATTAAATCTATTACAAGCTATTGCCTTACGTTTAGAAATTAAAAATGGCATTAATAACTCATTACTAATAAATGATTATTACAATTCTGATTTAGATTCGCTGAGCATTGCTTTAAATTTTTTACAACAACAAAATCGCCGTTCAAAAAAAATAGTTATTATTTCAGATATCGAACAATCGGGTGTTTTAGCCACAAATTTATACACGCAATTAGCCCATTTATTTCAGCAAAATAAAATAGATTTAGTAGTTGGTATTGGTAAAAATATTTCGGTAAATAAATTTTTGTTCAAAAACAATTCTCTTTTTTATTCTGATACTAATTCTTTCATTCATCAATTACCAATTATCAATTATCAATTTGCTGATGCTACAATTTTATTAAAAGGTGCGCGTAGCTATGGTTTTGAAGATATTAGTAGATTATTACAACAAAAAAGCCATGATACTGTTTTTGAAGTTAATTTAAATAAATTAACTAATAACGTAAATTATTATAAAGACCTTTTACAACCTAATACAAAAATTATGGCTATGGTAAAAGCTATGGGTTATGGTAGTGGAAGTATTGAAATTGCAAAAACATTAGAACATATTGGTGTTAATTATTTAGCCGTTGCTTATGCCGATGAGGGTGTAGAGCTCCGTAAATCTCAAATTAATTTACCTATAATGGTAATGAGCCCCGAAAGCGATTCGTTAGATGATATTATTAATTTTAATTTAGAACCCGAAATTTACAGCTTTAAATTATTACACGAATTTATTTTAAAACTCGACCAATTAGGCATTACAGACCCTTACCCTGTGCATATTAAAATAGATACTGGCATGCACCGTTTGGGTTTTGAAGAAAAAGATATTGAGCATTTAATTGCTGAATTAAAAAAACAACAACAGTTAAAAATTATCTCTATTTTTTCGCATTTGGCTGCTAGTGATAACGAAAGTTTAGATGAGTTTACAAATGAGCAAATAAATTTATTTACCAAAATAAGTTCTCACATCGAAAATAAAATTGGTTATACTACTTTAAAACACATTTGTAATTCGGGTGCTATCTCTCGCTTTAAACATGCACATTTTAATATGGTACGCTTGGGCATTGGCATGTATGGGCTTGGCGTTAATGCTGCCGAACAAACTCAATTAGAAAATGTAGGTATTTTAAAAACAAAAATTAGTCAACTTAAAACAGTTACAAAAAATAATACCATTGGCTATAACCGTAATGGTAAAATTATAAATGATACAACTATTGCTATAATACCCATTGGCTATGCCGATGGTTTTGGCAGACACTTAGGCAATGGTAAACACGGCGTTTATATTAAAGGGCATTTTTGTAAAACTATTGGTAATATTTGTATGGATATGTGTATGATTGATGTTACAACTATTAATTGTAATGAAGGCGATGAAGTACTAATTTTTGAAACTACACAACAAATAAACCAATTAGCCTTTGCTTTAAATACTATAAATTATGAAGTACTAACAAGTGTTTCAGCACGTGTAAAACGTGTTTATATATATGAATAACGCTGCTTAAGGCTTATACTCTAATATGTATTCGTATAAAATTTTAGTACTTGGGTTAATGTAAAAATTAAAATTTCTAAGGCTTTTAAGTTCATTTTCAATACTTGTTTTTTCAAGAATCGTTAAGTTATATTGATTTGTAAATATCACCTTATCTACTTGCTTTTTTTCATTTATTAAAAGTGTAGCGTCAAATTTTTTATTTATATTTTTGGTAATTAATTTTTCGGCCACATCAATTAATAATTGGTTTTGCCCCCCATTGTAATAGCATTGGTTATTACTACTTTTAGCATCTATGCTTTTCGCTTTTGCCTCACCATCTCCCTTATAATTTTCGGGACCAGCTTGTTGGTTAATATCTGCTGCGCTTACTGCACTGGTTTGTGAAGGCTTATCTTCTTTAACAGTAGCTCTACTTTTAGTTTTTTCTTTTTTACGCGATGTTCCTACATTAGTTTCTTCTCTAACAGTTTCTTTTTTAAATTCGGCTTTTACTTCTTTTGCTTCATTTTGTTTTGCGTATCCGCTTGATGCATTAGTACTTGTTACATTTTTAGTATTACTACTTATGGTTTCTGTTTCACTTAAGGCAACTTCATCTTTTGCGGCATCGCGTTCTTTATCATTAATTCCTCCAACGGTAACGGGTGCTTTGTATGACGATAGCTTGTCATCAGCTTTTACTGAACTTGCGGGTAAGTTCATTAAGCCTGAAGGCAAGGTGTTTTTTGCATCACTCAAATTATCTAAATCAATATCGTCTGCTTTTTTGGGTAATTGTTTTTCGGCAGTTTTATTGGCTAATGATTTAGATTCTATCCCTTCAGTGCTTTGTATTTTATTTAAATTGTTTTGTTTTACACTGCTAATGCTTTGTTTTTTTTCTGTTTCTAAAGGTAAAACAGAAGATACATTTTTATCTTTTTCTTCAGTTTGAACGTCTTCATTTTGCGGCGCAGTTATTAACGATACAGTGTTGTTGTTTACAATAGTATTTGTATTATTTAGTATGAAATAAACGCTTAAACCTATTACTAAAAATAAACCTGCAGCAGCATACCACACTATTTTTTTAGTTTCTTTTTTTTCTGAAAATAATTTTTGGGTAATTTTTTTGTCTAAACTGTCCTTTAATTCAAAGGCATCTTTTTTACTATTTAAAGTTTCAAATCCTTCAAAAGCATCTTTCTCAAAATCATCTGTTAGATTTTGTTTATTTTTATTTAAAAAATTGTTTAAATTATTATTTGGGTTGTTGTTCATTAATTAATACTTCCATTTTTAGTTTTAAATTTCGTTTACCGTTTTGTATATAGCTTTTTACTTCGTTATTAGTAAAACCTGTTAGTTCTTCAATTTCAACGTACGATTTATTTTTTAAATAAAACAATTCAATACAGGTTTTTTGTTCATTATTAAGTAACTCAATAGCTTGTTCCATAATTATAATTTGAGCTTCTTTTTCTTTTAGATGTTCATCTGATGAAAAATCCATAACCAAATGCACATTTTCTTTTAATTGTAACTCTTTTTTAAGTAAACTTTGGCGTTTACGTAACTCCATTAAGCAAAAATTTTTGCTATAAACGTACAGCCAACTTTTAAAATACTGTATTTTATGTTTTTTTAAATCGTTTAGTAAGTTGGTAAAAATCTGAATAACAGCATCTTGAGCTTCGTCTTTATTTTTTAGGTATTTAATACTTAAACCCAAAACTAAATGGCCATAACGTTCGTACAAAATTCCTACAAAAAAGTTATCGTTTTTTTGTACATAATCGTTAATTAAATCATTATCGGTATAGTTTGCGTATTTTGGGTTTGTAGCCAAATCAATTACAATTTAACGCAAAATTATCAAATAAACAACAATTGTCAATTAAATTCAAATGTTATATTTGTAATTCATTTTTTAATAAAAAAACTGCAAAAAAGCTTTAAATATTTAGTAGTACTATTTTGTTTGATTTCGTTTCGATTTCAGCAACCTAGTAATTTTGATACGAACGCTAAAATTAAAGCTGTGTTTTTATACAATTTTACACGCTATTTTGAGTGGCCCGATAAAAAAAAGGAAGGCAATTTTGTAATTTATGTAATAGGTAAAAACGATAATTTAATTACCGAACTTAAAGGCCTATCTGGCAAAAAAAAGGTAGGTACCCAAGATATTGAAATTAAAAACTCCATTGCTTTTGATGCTAGTATTTCATCGCAAATTATTTATGTATTGAATGATGTGCCAAAAGCAGTAAGCGAAGTAGCAACTAAACACAAAAATAAAGGCGCATTGGTAGTGAGCGAAACTGCGGGCGCTTGTAAGCAAGGTTCTAGTATAAATTTTGTAGTAATTGATAATAAATTAAAATTTGAATATCAGAAAAATAATGCAGTAAAAAGTGGATTAAAAACAAACGACGATTTTAAAGCCTTAGCCATAAACGTTGATTAAAAAATAATATATGACACATTTGCGTTACATAGTTAAAACCATCGTTGCCAGCATACTTTTGCTGTTTAGCACCCATGGTTTTGCGCAAGTTGATAAACTAATTAGGGCGCAGCAATTGCTTAATGCAAAAAATGCTGATGTGGCAAAATTAGCTATTGACAGCGTAATACAGCATACACAAACTAAAGCCGATTTTGTTAGCTGGACTACCCGCGCCTTTATTTATTTTGAAATTTACAAACGTACAGATAAACAAAAACTACATTCACCCCTTCGCGATACTATTATATCATCCCTTAAAGTATCAATGAATTTAAAGCCCGATGCCGATTACCAAACTAATAACAAAAAATTATTAACCAGCATATCTATCAATTATTACAACCTAGCAAAAAATTTATTGCAAGATTCAGTAAACGAAAAACGAAGTGCCATAGCCTACAGTAAATACAAAGAAGTATTTTTATTGGCCGAACCAAAAGCAAATTTATTAACGAAAGATGTTGAGTACTACTCGGCAGTTGGTAGTATTTACTCTGATTTATTTGGAAAAGATAAAAACAATATCAAAGCTGAAGAAACTGCAAAAATTGCCCTTTTTAAAGTACTAGAGTTACAACCAGATAACCCGAGTGCAAACCGTAACTTAGGTATTATGTATTGTAATAAAGCTACCGATTTAATTCAGAGTTTAGATTATGGTGCCGATATTTCACAATTAGATATTATACAAGAAAACGCCATTAAATTAGCCAAACAAGCCGAGCAGTTTATGCTTAAAGCTTACCAAGCCGATGAAAAAAATCATTCCTCTGTATTAGGCTTATATTATATTAATAGAATTTTATCAAACCAACCAAAGGTAGATGAGTTTGCTAAAAAGTGTAAAGATTTAGGAATTAAATTAGATAAATAACCATGGCCATAAAATTTACAATAGGTAGACGAATAGGCTTAGGATTTGCTACTTTAATTTTACTCACAATGGTGGCATTTATACTTACCGTTGTAACTCTAAACGATAGTAAACAACGTACCGAAACCATGGTTGGCCAAGTTACACCAAGCGTGGTAGCACTTAAAGAATTAAATCTTTTACTTCAACGCTCGCACACAGATATTTCAAAATGGTTTTACAATAAAAGCTTTAACGATGTTGAGTTTAGAGAAGAGTTACGAAACATTATTGCCATTGATTATCCAAAAAAACGTGCCGCTTTAGTTATCCTTTCGGCGCATTGGACAAAAGATGAAAACGAACAGTTAAAAAATATTTTTACACGAATAGAAACCCTTTTTAAAGTTTACCAAACCGAAATTATGGGTAAACTTATTTCTACCGAATCGTACGAAGATGCTAACATTATTTCGTTTGCACGTTTTACCTTTGAAGACTCTGAACTAAGCATACAAGAAATATATAAAAAACTAAATACCTTAATAGATTTAAAAACAAACTTTGCCGAAGATGTAAAAGATAAAATGTTTAGCTCTATAAATTTTTTACAACGCTTTGTACAATTATTGGGTATTGCCTTAGTTATTGGCGGTATTTTTGTAGCTATTTTTACCACACGCTCTATTACAAAACCTGTTCAGCAATTAAAAAAAATGCTAAAATCTATGGGTTTGGGTATTTTACCAAAAGAGCGCATTAAAGCCCGTGGCGATGAAATTGGTGAAATGGGGGATGCCCTTAACGATCTAATTCAATCCATGAATCAAACTACCGAGTTTGCAAAACAAACAGGGGCTGGTAATTTTAATGCAGAGTATAAACCCCTGAGTAAAGACGATAGCCTTGGCCATGAGTTACTAAAAATGCGTAACGATTTAGCCGAAAACGAACGCTCGTTAGAGAAAAAAGTTGCCGAACGTACCGAAGAAGTGGTGCGACAAAAGGAAGAAATTGAAGGTAAAAATCAAGAACTTGAAATACTTTACAAACAAGTAACCGATAGCATACACTATGCTAAACGAATACAAGAAGCCATATTACCCGCGCAAAATTATGTAGATGAAGTATTACCCAACTCATTTGTACTTTATAAACCTAAAGATATTGTTAGTGGCGATTTTTATTGGATTGTAAAGAAAAATAATTTAGTATATTTTGCAGCTGTAGATTGTACAGGCCATGGCGTACCTGGCGCTTTTATGAGTTTAGTAGGTCATAATATTTTACAAGATATTATTAACCACTCCACTAATTTAAGTCCTGCCGAAATTATGAACAGCTTACGCGAAGGCGTTATAAATACCCTTAATGCTAATAACAGCGGGCGCGATACCAAAGATGGCATGGACATGACCCTGTGTTGTATAAATTACGATACTTTAGAATTACAATACGCCGCCGCTTTTAACCCCTTGTACATTGTGCGCAATGGCGAATTATTACAATACGATGCCAACAAGTTTCCTATTGGTAAATTTATTGGCGAAAAACAAAACTTTACAAACAATACATTACAGCTACAAAAAAACGACCAACTCTTTATTTTTAGCGATGGTTATGCCGACCAATTTGGTGGCCCAAAAGGTAAAAAATTTATGGTGGGTAGTTTTAGAAAACTCCTTAAATCTATTACACCGCTTGATGTAAAAAAACAAAAAGAAACCCTAAACACAACGCTAAATAATTGGCAAGGCGAACAAGAACAAGTTGATGATGTACTTGTAATTGGTGTAAAATTTTAAAATAATAAAATGAACAAAAAAATAATTATTATTTTAATAATAAGTTTACAATTCATAATTTGTAATTTAAGAGCGCAATCCTATTCGCCTAAAAATTATGTTACAAGCATTGGTACATCGGCTATAAGCATAAACACACTTACTGCAAAAACATTTAGTTTTAATAATTTAATTTATAATTTTAAAATAGATACACTATCCAGCCAAGCATTTATCACTACCCGCAAAAAAGACCCTTCAGGAAAACTATATACCAATATTGGTATGTTTTTGGCAATTAACGCTCATACCGATTCATTAAAATGGTTTAATAACACTACCCAATTTGATATTGATTTAGATAACGATTACTTATTTGCATCAAGCAATCAAAAAACAAGCCGTTACAATAAAACCTATGGCTACGAACAATTTCAATTTCCAGCAAAAGTAATTTACACCATACAAAAAAACAATGCAGGCTTAATGTACAACCCCGCCAATAATCAAGAATTAATGTGTATTAATTTGCAAGATGGTAACTTAAAATGGAAAGCCAACCTACCGCCACAACAAAACATTAACGATATTAAATACCTAAACGATACCACTCTATTAATTGCTGCTAGTGGCATATATGCCCTAAATATAAATACGGGTTTACTTTGGTTTAAAACATTAAATACGGTTCAAAAAAATAACAAAGCCTTAGTTTACTCATCAGTAAATAACGCTAAAATAAAAAAAGAATTTAATGCCATAACTACTTCAACCATCGAAGCGCAAATTGCAGGCCTGTCATCAAACATTGTAGTAGCCGATACTTTAATATATTTTGCCGCCAAACAAAAATTAATGTGCTTAACCAAAAGTGGCACCATACTTTGGGAAACTAATTTAGATGAAAACGCTACCTCGCAAATGTTACTTTCTAAATTAAATACCGATGTGGTTTTACTTAACACGGGCATTGCACAGTATAATGATTTTGCCGTAATGTATGGCAAAGCCTTTGCCATGAGTGTAAATGCTTTAACGGGAGTACAAAATTATAAAAACAATTCGGCACTAGTAAACTTAGCGGATTACTGTACCTATAAAAACGATTTTATTTTTGCCAACAAAACTAATATTGCACAAACTAATATTGAAACTACCGCCTTAGAATCGATTATTGAAGTTACCGAAAAACAGTTTGGTAAATTTGTAGAATTTATTGATGGCAATACTTACTTTGTAGAAAAAGAAGGCTTTTATGTACCCTTAAATTTTATAAACGATAACGTTATTTATTTTAGAACCGATAACGATAAAGTATATGGCGTTTCAAAAAACACTGTAGAATACGAGTATCATTTTACCGAATTATATAAACTAAACGCTACTATTGGTACTAATAAATTACTTAGCCAAGGCAATAAAACTATTGCCATTAGTAAAAATTACGAATTACTATTTACCTTTAATGTTAATGTACCTTGTTATGTTTTTAAGAACAAAATTTTTTTTGTACAAGACCAATACTTACACATTGTAAATTTTAATGAGTTAAAATAAGCTAGTATTACATTTTATTTTTCTGCCACTTACTGTCCTTATTTTAAGGTTTTAGAAATTATACCAAACCCTCCATTAATACATCGGTAATAGTTAAATAGGTGTTTTTTAAAACAATAGTATCAATATCATTTTTGGTAAACCATTTTACATCGGTAATGTTTTCTTCGGTTTGTGGTATTAGTGTTTCGTTATAATTTGTATCCATACAAAACCAAAACGTTTGCTTTATAGCCCAGTTATTTTTGTAAAAATAAATATGAAAGGTAGATGGTAGTTGCTTTGTAATGGTTAAATCTTTAACTCCACATTCCTCTTCACACTCTCTAA
>JAYTRS010000440.1:0-3351 GCA_043746065.1 Bacteroidota bacterium
TTGAGTTTAAATTTTATTTGAATTATTTTTTCGTTTTACCATAAAGAACAAATATTTTTTAATATATTTATACTTATAAAAACCATATTAAATGAAAAAAATCATACTATCACTATTATTTGCTTTTACACTAAGTAATTTATTTGCGCAAGATTGGATTGAAAAAGCAAATAAACCTAACGCAAATTTATACGAAATTCAAAAAGAATTTAACGATTATTTTAAAGATAAAGATCTGACAATAAAAAGTACAGGCTATAAAGCCTTTAAACGTTGGGAATATTTTGTACGCCCACGTGTTTACCCAACAGGTAACTTATCAGTGATGAGTCAAGCTTCTAAAAATTATTCAGATTTTTTACTAAAAAATAATATAAGTACTAACAGTAAAAACAGTAACAGCACTAATTCCGTTTTATCTACTACTTGGGTGGCTGTTGGGCCAATAGGTGCGCCAACAGGATCTGTTGGCGGTTTTCCGCGTAAAGCTGGGCGTGATAATTTTATTACCCTTCACCCAACTAATCCTGCCATATTTTTTGCAGGCAGTGCTGGCGGTGGTTTATGGAAAACTACAAACAGTGGTGCAAGTTGGACAACTAGTACAGATAACTTACCTGTTACTGCTGTTTCTGATTTAGCTATCGACCCCTCTAACCCAAATATCATGTACTTAGCCACTGGTGGTGGGGATGATTTATTATCTGCCTACCCTGTTGGTAGCGATGGAATTTATAAAAGTACTGACGGTGGTGCTACTTGGACGGCGACTGGTTTAACCTTTCCCGTATCAGGCAGCACAGTAATTCATAAGCTTGTATTAGATCCCACTAATTCTACCATTTTATTTGCAGCTACCAATAACGGTATTTATCGTAGCACAAATAGCGGTGCGTCCTTTACTTCGGTTAGTGCCATTAATTGTTGGGATTTAAAATTTAACCCAGGTAATCCTAGCATTGTATATGCTGCAGGAACTTCATTTTACCGTAGTACTAACAGCGGTACAAGTTTTACGGGAGTAAGTACTGGTATTACGGGTAGTAATAGAATTACCATTGCCGTAACACCCACAAACCCAACAAATGTTTATTTATTAGCTAGCAGAAGTTCTGATAGCCAGTTTTTAGGTGTTTTTGCTTCAACCGATGATGGACAAACTTTTGTAACCAAATCAACCACACCAAATATTGTTGGTAACGCTTGCGCGGGTAATTCAACAGGTACAGGGCAAGGTTGGTACGATTTAGCCTTTGCTGCATCGCCTACCAATCCTAACGAATTAGTTGTAGGTGGTGTTAATGTTTGGAAATCAACAAACGGCGGTGTAAACTGGACAAACATTGGCTGTTGGGTTGGCACAGGATCACCCCCATTTATTCATGCCGATATTCATGAATTAGAATATTCGTCAACTGGTACATTATATTCTACCAACGATGGAGGTATTTATCAATATACTGGTAGTAGCTGGACAGATTTAACAGCCCAACGCAATATTGCACAAATTTATAAAATTGGTTTATCGAGCCTAACTGCAAATTTATGGATAACAGGGCATCAAGACAATGGAACAAATATAAAAAATGGTGCTAATTACACAGCAAGTTTAGCTGGCGATGGTATGGATTGTTTTATTGATAGAACAAATGACAACACCATGTTTGGCGAACAATATAATGGTAGTTTTAACAGAAGTACAAATGGAGGCGCAAGTTGGGCTGCCATTACTACTGGCTTAACAGGTACAGGCGATTGGGTTACCCCTTGGAAACAAGACCCAACTGTTGCAAATACTATTTATGCTGGTAGAAATACTATGTTTAAATCAACCAACTTAGGTACAAACTGGACACAAATTGGTACTACTGGTGGCGGTGGCTCAATTTTAGAATTTGCAATAGCACCATCTAACAGCCAAGTAATTTATGTTTTACACCCAGGGTCTATCCGCAAAACAATTGATGGCGGCACTACTTGGACAAATGTAACAGGTACTGTACCCGCAGGTGCACCAACTTTTGTAACCATAAAACCAAACGACCCAAATACCCCTTGGGTAACTATTAGTGGCTACACTGCAGGTAATAAAATATACCAAACTACTGATGGTGGAGCTTCGTGGACAAATATCTCCTCTAACTTACCAAACTTACCTGCCAATTGTTCGGTTTACGAACCAGGCTCTAACAACCGAATATATATAGGAATGGATGTTGGCGTTTATTACAAAGATAATTCATCAACTAATTGGACATTATACAACGTAGGGTTACCAAATGTAGCTGTTATGGATATGGAAATGACACCTGCAGCACCTGGTAAATTATTTGCAGCAACTTATGGGCGTGGCGTTTATCAAGCCGATGTTATTCCAACAACAGCTCCTCCAGTACCAAATTTTTCTTATTTAGGTAGTGTGTGTATTGGCACAAATAAAACATTAATTGATAATTCGAGCAACACACCAACAAGTTGGAGCTGGAGCATAACCCCAAATACTGGCGTAACGTTTAACTCTACCAGCATACAAAGCCCTACCCTAAATTTTACGAGTGGAGGTATTTATACAGTTTCATTAATCTCAACAAATAGTTTTGGTTCAGGCCCTGTTAGTACTCAAACCTTATCGGTTTATACAACACCTACTTTAGTATTATCTGCAAATAGTTTAACCGTTTGCGACCAAGACCCATTTACAGTTTCGGTAACTGGTGCTGCAAGTTATACATGGAGTAATTTTGGAGGTTATAGTGCCGCTGCAACGTATACTCCCTTTGGCGATTTTACATATACAGTTACTGGCTCAAATAATGGCTGTATAAAAAAAGATACGGTGCATGTTACAAACTTAGCCAAACCTACTGTTTTACTTTCGGTAAATAGCTTAACTGTTTGTAATCAAACTAGTTTTACGGTTACGGTATCGGGCGCTGTTACTTATACATGGAGCAATGGTGGCGGTAATAGTACAAGTGCAATATATACACCCACCACAAATACAACCTATACTGTAGTGGGTTACGATAGCGGTTGTACTAACAAAGATACGGTGCAGGTAACAACTATTAGTTGTGTAGGTATTATTGAGTTAAAAGGTAGTGGTACAAGTTTTGGTGTTTACCCTAACCCTGCCAATGATAAAATTACCTTAAAAATGAATATTATTAAAACATTAGATGTGAGTATTGAAATGTTTGACGCTTCTGGCAAATCAGTATTAAAACAAAATGCAAACTTTAATAAAGATAAAACAGAACTTAAATTAAACATTGCCTCTTTAGCAAATGGAATTTACTCATTAAAAATTGTAAGCAAAGAAGGCGGCTCACAAACTTTAAAAATAATAAA
>JAYTRS010000441.1:0-3329 GCA_043746065.1 Bacteroidota bacterium
AGTACAAAAACAGGGTTGAGGGTAATAAGTACCAACTCGTTTCCTAACCCACAAGTGCAGATTAGCAAACGTGAGGCTGATGTACTTAAACTACTGATAATAGGTAAAAGTAGCAAACAAATTGCTAACAAACTATTTATTAGCTTACATACCGTAAACGCACATAGAAGAAATATTTTAGAAAAAACAAAAAGCAAAAATACAATTGAGTTAATTAATTACGCATTAGAAAACGGGTTAGAATAACGTATGATAAAAAAAAGTAATCCTCCCTCATTTATAGAATACGATGCGTTTTTAAAGCAACATGCTGCGACCATACCGTTTCAAAATCACAGCTATTATGCAAAAAAATTCAAAGCCCTTAACAAAGCAGTAAATGCATTACCCTGTGCGGTTTATATGTTAGATTATCAAACTAAGCAATATCTGTTTGTAAGCAAAAATTGCGAAAAAATCATAGGTTATACTGCTAATAAATTTATCAAAGACGGAAATGCTTTTTATATGACAAGAATACATCCTGATGATTTAGAAATATACTCGGGTAAAGTATTTAGAGAATTTGTAGCTTATACAAGTACAATGTCTGTTGATGAAATTAAAAATTCCCGTTATTCTTTTAATTACCGGTTTAAGCGTATAGATGGTACTTACATACAAATACTTCAGCAGTTTGAAGTACTCGAGGTAAATCAAAATAACCATCCTTTATTAGTAATGGGTTTTATAACCGATATAACACCCCATAAAAAGGATGATAAAGTAACCTATGCCATTTCTACTTACGATAAGAAAAAGGGGTTTAAGATGGTAACTACCGATACGTTTCCGCATGTGCATTTATCAATTTCTGCAAGAGAAAAAGATGTTATTAAAGGCCTCATAGACGGACTTAGCAGCAAACAAATAGCTGATAAATTGTATGTTAGCTTGCACACTGTAAACGCTCACCGAAGAAATATTTTAAAAAAAACAAACTGCAAAAACACCTCTGAGTTAATTAGCTATTCAATTGCTAATGGTGTCGTTTAAAAAACCTCTTTAGCAAACTCTGCAATTATATTGGCTAAAGCTGTTGGCTGATCATATTGGATGCAGTGCCCGCTGTTAGGTATTAAAATGGTTTTATTTTTCCATTTTTTAAACAGAACTTTATCCAAGTAATCAGTAAATACAAGTTTTTCTTGATCGCCAAAAACAACGGCTATGGGTATGTTACGGTTTTCTATGGCGAGTAATTCATCGCTATAATCTTGCGCACCTATACATGCCGCCATATTGCTTCTAAACAAAGGGTCGGTTGCTAAAAAATCTTTTCTAATTTCTGTCTTTTGTTCATCGCTTGCAAGGTACACGCAATCATCTATTAATAATTTAAGGGCGTCTTCTGTTGGATATTCGGTAAAGCAAGCGGCTAAATTTGGGTTGGGCTTTAGTATATCTGTAACTTGCAGATTTTTACCCATAATATCGGCACTAATTAATACGACACCCTTGCAGTTATTATGTACGCCCGTTAGTTCAGTAATTACATTAGTTCCTAATGACAAGCCAATTAGCACAAATGGGTTGGTTTCAAATGGTTTTAAAAATTCATCTACACACTTGGCTAACCCTTTTAACGAGTAATCGACAGCAGGGCTTTGGCTTCTATATGATTGTCCGTGCCCTGGTAAATCTAAGGCTAAATTAGTGTATTCTTTTAATGCCGAATCGTTTATTATCTGAAGCCAACTTTCAGCACTTTGTGAATTACCGTGTACGAAAATCAGGTGCTTATTACCAGTACCGATTTTAATAGAATGTAGCATATGGTTTTTTAATTGGAAAGTTAAATAAAAAATTTAAATTATTTTGTTTTATGATTGAAATAATGCCAAAAATAAATCTGCAAAAAGCAATCTAACTCGTAAAGTTGCTAATGCAATAATATTACATTATAAATAATACTAACTCTACAAACTCAGGCGTTTTACAATCATTACAATGTAAACCCTATTGAATTATTTGAAGGCTTACTTTCTAAAAAATATTAAAAAGTTAAAAAACAATTAATAAAAACAATTAAATTTATAAAGCAGTAAACTAAGCATCTGCTTTAATACTTTAACTTTTTAAGCTCCCAATTAAGGGTATTAATAATTAATAGCTGGTTGGTTAAAGTAGGTAGTTGTAAAATTAGCTTCAGGGTTTCTAAGGCCATCATACTGCCAATGGTAGCTGGTAAAGCACCAAGCACGCCATTTTCATCACAATTAGGCACGTCCTCGGGGTTGGGTGGTTCGGCAAATAAGTGGCGTAAATTTTTACTGCCATTTACATTAAAAACAGCTACTTGCCCTTCAAAATTTAATATACTACCATAAATTAAGGGTTTATTTAGGTTTACACAGGTATCGTTTACAAGGTAGCGCGTATAAAAATTATCGCTACCATCTACCACCATTTCAAATTGCGAAATAATGGTTTGGGCATTTTGTTCGGTTAATACCTCGTTAAATGTAATAATATTAATGTGTGGATAATTTTGGTTTAACTTTTGTTTTGCAACGTTTACTTTTTGTTTTCCTACATCGGTCACGCCATATAATATTTGGCGGTGTAAATTATGTAGTTCAATTTTATCAAAATCTACAATACCAATAGTGCCTACCCCACAAGCTGCTAAGTATTGTATAACGGGGCAACCCAAACCACCCGCCCCAATTACTAATACTTTAGCGGTATTTATTTTTTGCTGCCCAGCAAAGCCAATTTCATCTACCATCATTTGGCGGCTAAATAATGCTAATGGGTTATTGCTACTCATGGTACGTTTTAAAACTACTATTAATTTATTCTGCTTGGCTTAATACCATTTGTAAGGTGGTGCGACTGCGTTGTTCAATTATCACTATTTTATCTTGCGTTAATTGTTTTATAATATCGGGGTTATAATTTCTAACCGTCATTAACTCTACATTGGTATTGTACAATACTTTAAATTGTAATTGTAAATCGGCAATTAAAGGTGTTGTTTTATGTACATCATAATCTACACATACACTAAAGCTAATAGCCGAATTTTGTGTAATGTTGGCATGTACATTATACTTGTTAAACAAACTAAATATGGCACTTAAATTTTCTTCGGCAATAAAGCTAAAGTCTTTTGGTTGAATGGAAAGCAGTAACTGATTTACTTTAAAAATATAGGTTGTAATGTTTGAACGATTTTCGCTATTATTTATTACCGTACCGCTTTCGCTTGGTTTAATAAACGATTTTACATACAAGGGTATATTTTTATTTTGTAATGGCTTAATTGTTTTTGGGTGTATAACCGA
>JAYTRS010000442.1:0-3326 GCA_043746065.1 Bacteroidota bacterium
ATAAGTAACGTTGCCTAAATTTTCATAAAAAATTAAGGGCGCGTGGGCAGTTCGAAACGCCTTGTCTTTTGCCTACTTTTTGACAAAAAAAAGTAGGAATAAAAAATTTAGTAAGAATTTGATTTTTTTTGGGTTCGACTAAATAATACAAAGTAGATTATTTGCAAAACAACATTAAAAAAGCCTATTCATTAAATTGAATAGGCTTTTTTAGTATGTATTATTTTAAAAACTTATTGAGCTTCTAATTTTTTACCCATACGTTTGCGTTCATTTTCTTCTAAATAAATTTTACGTAAACGAATAAACGTTGGTGTAATTTCTACATACTCATCGCCTTGTATATACTCCATCGATTCTTCTAAACTAAACTTTATTTTGGGTACAATACGCATTTTCTCATCTGTACCACTGGCACGCATATTGGTTAATTGTTTTTCAGTACAAATGTTTACCACTAAATCATCAGGGCGAATGTGTTCACCAATAATCATACCTGGGTAAATTTCGTCGCCAGCTTCTACAAAAAACTTGCCTCTATCTTGTAATTTATCAATACTATAAGCAACAGCAGTACCTTTATCTTTACTAATTAATACCCCCGCAATACGGCTTGGTATTGGACCCTTCCAAGGCTCAAAAGCTTTAAAACGGTGCGCCATAATAGCCTCGCCAGCTGTAGCCGTTAATACGTTGTTACGTAAACCTATTATACCACGACTTGGAATTTCAAATTCAATATGTGTTAAATCGCCTTTTGGTTCCATAATTAATAAATTACCTTTACGTTGGGTAACTAAATCAATTACTTTACTGGCGGATTCTTGAGGTACATCAACTGTTAAAACCTCTATTGGCTCGTTTTTAACACCATCAATTTCTTTAATAATTACTTGTGGTTGCCCTAACTGTAATTCATAACCCTCGCGACGCATCGTTTCGATTAAAACGGATAAGTGAAGAATACCGCGGCCAAATACTAAATATGAATCAGGAGAACCTGTTTCTTCAATACGCATGGCTAAGTTTTTTTCTAACTCTTTGTATAAACGGTCGCGTAAGTGGCGTGAGGTAACAAATTTACCATCTTTACCAAAAAATGGAGAGTTATTAATGGTAAATAACATACTCATTGTTGGTTCGTCAATATGCATGGTTGGCATACCTTCTGGGTTATCAAAATCAGCAACAGTATCACCAATTTCAAAGCCTTCAATACCTGTAAAGGCACAAATATCACCCGTTTGTACTTCGGTAACTTTTACTTTACCTAAGCCATCAAATATGTATAATTCTTTAATACGAGATTTTTGAATACGACCATCGCGTTTTACAACGCTTACTGCCATATTTTCTTTAATTAAACCTCTGTAAACACGACCTACGGCTATACGCCCAATAAACGACGAATAATCTAACGAGGTAATTTGTATTTGTAAAGTACCTACACGCTCAGGTGCTAACGGAATTTTATCTAAAATGGTATCTAATAAATAGGTAACATCAGTAGTTGGGGTTTTATAATCTGGCCCCATCCAGCCTTGTTTACTACTACCATAAACGGTAGGAAAATCTAATTGATCTTCGGTAGCATCTAAGTTAAAAAATAAATCAAATACATTATCATGTACCTCTTCAGGGCGACAGTTTGGTTTATCTACTTTATTAATTACCAAAATGGCTTTTTTACCAGCAGCAATAGCTTTTTGTAACACAAAGCGGGTTTGTGGCATTGGGCCTTCAAAAGCATCTACTAATAAAATAACACCATCGGCCATGTTCATTACACGCTCTACCTCACCACCAAAATCGGCGTGACCAGGAGTATCAATAATATTAATTTTTGTGCCTTTATATTGTACCGATACATTTTTTGCTAAAATGGTAATACCACGTTCGCGTTCCAAATCGTTATTATCTAATATAAGTTCGCCTGTGGCTTGGTTTTCGCGAAACAAGTTACAGGTGTGTAAAATTTTATCAACCAAGGTAGTTTTACCGTGGTCAACGTGGGCAATAATTGCGATGTTACGAATAGCTGACATTTAATTGTTTTTTTAAGGGCGCAAATATAGTAATTTTTTGGCAATAAGCCAATTACAATTTTATGCAATAGTTATAAAAAGTAAACTTTAACTTAAAGTTTGTTTAAATTTTAAATTGTTTTTGTGTTTTTGGGCAAAATAAGGCAAGTTTTGCGCTCTCTTTTTTACAATCAATTAAATTATATATATTTGTTAAAAGCTAAAAACTAATACAAGCGCCTACAAACGCATAATGTGGGGTATTGCGAGTGGTTAGCGGTAATTGTTATGAGAACAACATACATTTTGATCTTATTCGTTTTGACCGCTTGCAACTCAAGACAAAATGACATCTTAGAATTAAATAATATGAGTTTTATTGAAACTGACATTCTCAAAAGACTTGACCTCACCCATAGCGGTGTTCCCGCAGACGACTATCCAAAAGCTAGAGAACAAGATATTAAGTATGCTTTTTTCATGGATCTAGAACACGGATACTGTGAAACTGCAGGGAACAAAATTCATTTATACAGCGATAAAAAAAGATGGGTAATTGTTTTCGAGAAATGCGGTTACCAAAATCGTGGCGACAGATCAGAGATTACTCTTGACTACGTAGGCAACTGTATAAATTATCCTGTAGATAAATATGCTGAAAGAGATTACATTGCAAATAGTGCGCGCGTCAGCTTAATCACTTCCGAAGAATACGAAAGAATTAGCAACAAAGTTGGTTCTGAAATGGAAACATTTGAATTGATAAGCCCTAATGCCACAGAAATAGAAATACATGGACAAAAAGTACCCATAGAAAAAGATTTGAAAAAGTATCTCGCCCTCGGGATTAAACCCAGAGAACACGACAACCCGAAAAAGCTAATTGGCTACGGGGACATTGTTAGATACTTCAGTGACGTTAATCCGTCATTGGTAGCCGCTACCGAATCTGAAATCAAAATGCATTTACCTAAAGATATTCCCAAACTTATGACTATTGATAAGTTTCATTTTGTAAGTGCTTATGACAAAGAGACTATTCCAAGTAAGCAAGAAACTTTTCAATTAATAGCAAAGATTCTGGTTACTGGTGACACAACCATTTGGAAACCGAAACAAAAAGCCAACAATCACTGGTCGAATTGGGAATCTGGACACTTATAAAACAACTCCTGCGCTACACCCCGCTCCGCAAGATTTTGCATGTAGGCAAAAAGGGCGGCTAATCCTGCGGTGTATTGTTAATTAAAAAGTAAATACCCCCATTCCCTCGTCCGTTTAGCCTGCCTAACGATAATTATT
>JAYTRS010000443.1:0-10268 GCA_043746065.1 Bacteroidota bacterium
ATGTGCCTGGCGCTAAGCTTGTAAAGGATGTTCCTGCTATATAAGCACCTCCATTAATATTGTATTGATAGGTAGGGCTACCACCTGTTACTGTTCCTAAACTTATGGAACCGTTTGAATTACCACACGTTGCATTTACAAAGGTGGTGGCCAAAGCCGTTATTCCTGGTGTATTTGCAACTACCACAGGAGTAAAAAAAGTGCAGCCAAAGTTATTAGTCATGCCTATGGTATAAGTCCCTGCACCTAAGCCCGTTGCCGTTTGCGAAGCTATAGCCACTCCATTTAACGAAAAGCTACTTGCTGTTTGACCTGCAGGAGAGGTATTGTTTATTACAATACTGCCATTAGGGTTACCGCAATTTGCATTTATTGGTGTACCTGTTAAACTTGGCATTGGGTTTACAACTACTACCGAAGTGGTATAATTTGAACAACCTCCAATGGTTACATTATGCGTTACCGTATATGTTCCCACTGCCGAAAAACTACCAGAATAATTAGATGTATTACCTATGGCTGGCGAACCTGCCACTGGGTTAAAACTATAACTATGAACCCCAACAGCAGTTACTGCATTAAAATTAAAAACATTTCCAGTTAAGCATTGCGTAGCCGTGGGTATTGTAAAGGCTGGGTTTGGTGGATTTGGAACGGTAACCACATTTTGAACTGTAGCGGTGCAACCAGCAGTATTAGTCATTACCTGTTGAATGGTATACGTCGATCCTGCAGTAGGAAGCAGAATAGCGCTGTTTGCAGCAGTTGTACTAAAACTTGGGGGGGCTGATGGACCTATTATGGTGTAGGATTGTGTGGTGGGAGCACTTGTGCCAGTGTTGGTAATTGTATAGTTGGTACAATTATTTGAAGTAGTGAATCCTGGAGTTGGAGTTGGTACAAAAGTTATACTAATAGTTTTAGTAATTGGGGCACAAGATCCAGGAGGATTCATAGTTAAAGTGTAATTACCACTCATAGAAACATTAATAACTTGATTGGTATTAGTTGTAATACCCGAACCTGGAGGGCCTTGCCAAGTATAAGGATCTAATCCTAAGGGAGCGCCTATAGTTCCTGTTACTACTCCACAAGCAGAAACAGTTACAACGGGCGTACCAGCTGGATATGAAACGTTATTTAAGGTAACATTTAAAGGCGAGCATTTGGCATCAAAATAGCAATAACCAAAGTGTGCCCAACCATCACAATCACCTACTTGAACTTGAATGGTAACACAACTGCCTATATAAGGCGTTAAATCGATAGAATTTACATTCCAGTTTTGATACAGATATCCACTCGCATTGGTGCTAAAACCTGGCGTACCCATTGTACATGATGGGCCTGAGGCCACGACAGACACATTGGGACAAGACAACACAACACCCGTACAACTATACACATTTATTTTTAAAAAAGGTTGGTCACAACATAGATGGCCAGTGCCATTAAAACAAGCAGCATAAGCATATTGAAATAGGGCATTGTTAGAGGTAACATTAAACGTTTGAGCCATGGTGGTAATTTCGCCCGATGTGGCCACATTATCGTTTAACTGAACTACATTTGTTCCACCTAAAGGAGAATTTGGTATGTTGCCAGGGAAATTGGCATCAACAATGGGTGTTTGCCTAACCCATACTTCTGGAGCGGCAGCATTGGTAACATTTGGAGTACTACACAAGCCATAATTATTTTTATAAAGGTTTACAGCCCAGCCCGTAACATTACTAGGCGCATAACAACCCACTACGGTACAAGTAGTTACTGGAGAAGCCTCAAAATCTTCGTTAACACAAGGGGCATTAAGCACATTACTAGTACCTATTGGTTTAAAAGCATTATTATTTGAGGCATTAAGGTTGTATTTATTATTAATAAAACTACGTTTTTGACGATATGTAAAAATGGTGTATTCTTTGCCAAAAAAACCACGCACCATGGCCTCAGATTTTGTTTGAAATTCATCAAATCCAATTAAAGAATCTTTAGATGTAACATCTATCGTTTTAAATTGTTGCAGCAATTGTTCATCCGCATTTTGCGAAAATATAGTTTGCGAACAAATATTTAATACTATAAATAATATACCTGTTTTTAAGTGTAAAAAATACTTCATAGTGTGTTTAAAATTTAGAGCAATATCTAAAAAGTTAGTATATTCTCCTAAACTTTCACTCAATAAAACATACTGTTCACTCGTTTCTTATAACAAAACATACCCTAAATAGTTTAGAATCATTTTTTTTGATTTTTTTACGGTTAGAAAAAGCTGTGAAATTTTAAAATTTAAAAAAATAGATGAAGTTAAATTAATGGAGTTTTAACCAGCATTAAAGTTGCCTTTAAAGACATAAAAAAATAGAATGTTTTTAATTAAAATTTAGCTAAATTCGTAATTATTTAATACCAAATGCAAAAAAATAATTTATTACTTTTATTACTAATTGCGCTAATTTTTTTTAGTAGCTGCGAACAAAATTATAATAACAAAGTAACTAATTGCGACCAAAATAAAACAATAACCAAACCAAGCAGCGATACTGTTGAAGTAGAGTGGCAAGCCCCTGATACCAACTTAATTCCTAATAACGAATTTGGCCAAGCAGTACGTTATGGCAAAAAATTAATTTTAAATACTGCTTATTACATTGGGCCACAAGGTGTAGTAAGCAAAAATTTAGGCAATAAAATGAATTGCACTAACTGCCATTTACAAGCAGGCACAAAACCTTATGGGTTTAACTATTTTAGTTCGCACGCACGCTACCCACAATATAGAGCAAGAGAAAATAAAATTTTGTCGTTATCCGAAAGGGTTAATAACTGCATTGAACGCCCACATAACGGCAAGCCTCTAAAATTAGATAGCAAAGAAATGACGGCTATTATTTGTTACATTAAATGGGTGGGGCAAAACGTACCCATAGATAAACATGTAAAGGGCGATAAACCTATTGAACTTACTTTTATGGATAGACCCGCAGACCCTATAAAAGGTGCAGAAATTTATATACGAGAATGTAAAACCTGCCACGGCGTTAATGGTGAAGGCAAAATGAGATTAGATAATGTGTGTTATGAATATCCACCATTATGGGGATTAACATCCTATCAGCCGGGCAGCAGTATACATAGAGTAGTAAAGGCGGCAGCATTTATTTATGCCAATATGCCAAATAATAATACCACGTATAATAACCCAAAATTAACAATGGAAGAAGCCTTTGATGTAGCTGCTTTTGTTAATGATGACAGAATTCATAAGCGCCCAGTAAACAATGGAACACTTAATTATCCCAATTATAAAAATAAGCCTATTGATTACGGAAGAGGACCGTATATAGATACTTTTTCGGAACAGCAACATAAATTTGGCCCATATCAACCTATTATTGATTATAGAAAAAGTAAAGGCTTAGCCATTACTTTTTAATTACTTTACCACCAATGCTTTTGTAACACGCGTAGCAATTATATTTGCAATTTTAGAAATATATTTTTCGATAATTTTTTTAGGGTTATTTAAAGTACTTTCAAATTCTTGCTCGGCAATGCCCGAATTTATTTCTTTAGCATCGTAGGTATAAACAGTATAATGCACAATAATTTTTCGGTTCGCATTCCCTTCACCTAATTCAGCAGGGCCTTTGCTACCCATCGCTTTAATTTCTAGTTGATTTATAAACACAAAAATATCGGTTTTGTATTTGGCATACAATAAGGGTACTACTTTGGCATTAGTTACTTTAGCATTCATAAAACGGGCTTCAGTATTAGTTTCTACATTTAGTTGCCCTTTTTCTACTTGTTTTTTATCTTTTTCTTTTTTGGGTGCTTGGTAATTATCTTGGTTAGGCACTTTTTGATAATCAAAACTTAAATATTGATAAATGCCTTCAATATCTTTTTTATACTTGGTGGTATCTTCCATTAAATCTACAACGCCATATTTTTCGGTTTTAAAGGCTTTGTATAACTGGTCGTTTAACCCATCTCTAAATGTATGTTTAATTTGTTTGGCTGTTAATTTAGTTTCGGCATTAATGTTATAATCTATTTCGCTTAAGTACAACCGTGGTTCAAATGGTATAAGCATTACTTTATGGGTAGTAGAAGTTTCACGCTCTATTTTATCTTTTTTATTAATAGTTGTTTGGCTAAAACAATTAAAAATTAAAAAATTAAAAAATAATACTATCGTTAGTTTTATTAAATACATTTAAAAAAAATTAATTTCTTAACCAATCTGTATTGGCATAAACCATTAAGCCTAATACAATAAATAAGCCAACATTATTTGCATAATAAATTACTTTATCGCTTACTTTTTTACCTGTTACCATTTCCCATAAAATAAACATAATATAACCGCCATCTAACATAGGTATGGGTAAAAAATTCATAAAGGCTAAAGCCAATGATAAAAAGCCCGTAAACATCCAAAAGCCTTGCCAATCCCACACAGGATTCATTTGTTGTACCATAGTGTAAAACCCTCCCACTTGTTTGTGAGCATCTTTTACAGTAAAAATTACAACAAACTGTTTAGCTTGCATTACAATTTGCTCAATACCATCTTTTACACCTTGCGATAAAGCGCCAAAAAAACTATACTTGGTTTCAACAATTTTAATATCAGGAGGGCTTTGGTAAATACCTAAAGCAGCTTGATCGTTTACATTGCAAGTAGTATTAATAGTATCGCTTCCCCTTAAAACTAAAAGATTTACTTTTTTAGAAATATTTTTATTTAATTCGGTTTTATACTCATCAAAAAATACAATAGGGCTTTTGTTTACTGCAATTATTCTATCGCCTTTTTTAAAATTAGCATTGGCAGCAAATGTAGTTTTATCAACCGAATCAATAGTACCCATTAAATAGCGTGGGGCAATAAATTTAGATTTTTTAATACGTTTTAAAATTAAGCCCCTATCATCGTTAGTAACTGGTAAATTAAACGGCTCACCGTTTGCATGAATACCTTCAATATTTTTAACACCATTCATAATTAATTCAATAGGAATTCGGTTAACCGAAGTAACAGGTTTGCCACCTAAGGCCGTTATTACATCGCCATTGCGTAAGCCCATATTATAGGCAGTGCTATCTACAGCAATTCCGTACTTTAAATTTGTCATTGGCAAGGTTTCTTTTCCCCACACAAATAAAGCCATCCAAAAAATTAAAACACCTAATATTAAATTTACAATAATACCACCCATCATTACTAATAAGCGTTGCCACGCTGGCTTGCTACGTAATTCCCATGGTTGTGGTGGTGCATCAATTACACTTTTATCCATTTGCTCATCTACCATACCCGCAATACTAACATAGCCGCCAAACGGAAACCAGCCAATACCATATTCCGTGTCGCCAATTTTCTTTTTAAATAAGGCAAAGTTGGCAACGTTTGCAAAGGGAAATAAAAAATCGAAAAACAAATAAAATTTATCTACCTTACATTTAAAACGTTTGGCAAACCAAAAATGACCAAATTCGTGAAGGGTAACTAATATAGTAAGACTTAAAAAAAGTTGAGCTATTTTTATAAACATAATTAATAATTTGTAAGCGGTAAATATACGCACAAATTAATTGTGTTAAAAGTTAAACAAATTGCTAATTTGTAGGTAGTAAGTATATTATTGTTAAATTTTATGTAAGGTAAATTTAATTACACTTATTTTTTGTATCTTTATAATACAATTTAAATTAAAAATGAAAAAACTAATATTACTTCCACTTATAGCAATAGTTGTTACTGCTATTTATTCGTTCTCAATTAAAAAAACAAATTTTGATGAAATTGCTATAGCTGCCTCGTTACCACAAGCCGATTTAAAAATGAAAGATGTAAGCGGTAAAGACATTAGCCTTAACGATGCAAAAACAGCTAAGGGTTTGTTAGTAATTTTTAGCTGTAATACTTGTCCTTATGTAAAATTAAGCGAAACTCGTATTAAAGAATACAGCGATTATTGCGCAACAAATGGCATTGGTTGTATTTTAATTAACAGTAACGAAGCACAGCGTTCAGAGGACGATAGCTTTGACGCCATGGTAAAATATTATACTGCTCAAAATTTAAAATGTTTTTATACCGTTGATGCTAAAAGTACATTGGCAAATGCCTTTGGTGCTACTCGTACTCCACAATGTTTTTTGTTTAACGCAAAGGGCTTAATTTATAAAGGCGCTATAGATGATAACGTAAAAGATGCTTCGGCAGTTAAAGTAACATATTTAAAAGATGCTTTAAATGCAGTTATTAAAGGTGTAAATCCTGCAATACAAGAAACAAAAAGCATTGGTTGTAGCATTAAACGTGTAGAATAATTTTCAATTTTTTTTATTTTTACTTTATATCTTTGCACTAAATGTTTAATAAACAATTAGAACCTGAAGATTTTTATTATAGCCCCGAAGGCTATATAATTTTTACCGAAAAATATCATTTAAAACGTGGGCACTGTTGCAAAAATGGTTGCAAACACTGCCCTTATGGGTATAATAAAAAAACAGGCACTTTTGATAAAGACAAAAAATAAAATTAGTATATGACCTCAGAATTTTTTAAACAACTTATTTTACAGGGTATTCCTAACGAATTACCTGAACCAAAAATTTACGAAAGCACAATTAATCATGCTCCAAAACGTAAAGATATTTTAAACACTGACGAAAAAAAACTAGCCATTCAAAATGCATTACGTTATTTTAAACCTCAGCAGCATGCTATTTTAGCAAAAGAATTTGCAGAAGAATTAAAAACATACGGACGCATTTACATGTACCGTTTCCGCCCCGATTATAAAATTTTTGCGCGACCTATTAATGAGTATCCCCACCAATCAATCCAAGCAGCTGCCATTATGCACATGCTTAGTAATAATTTAGATTATGCAGTGGCACAGCATCCACACGAATTAATTACCTACGGGGGTAACGGCTCTGTGTTTCAAAACTGGGCGCAGTATTTATTAACCATGCAGTATTTGGCAACCATGACTGATGAACAAACATTAGTTTTGTATAGCGGACATCCCATGGGTTTATTTCCCTCTCATAAAGATGCTCCACGAGTGGTAGTTACTAACGGCATGATGATTCCTAATTATAGCAAACCCGACGATTGGGAAAAATTTAATGCCTTAGGTGTAACGCAATACGGACAAATGACGGCGGGTTCGTTTATGTACATTGGACCACAAGGCATTGTACACGGCACTTGTATTACGGTGATGAATGCGGCGCGAAAAATTTGTAAAACAGAAGAAGAACGTAAAGGAAAATTATTTGTAACCTGTGGTTTGGGGGGCATGAGTGGCGCGCAACCTAAAGCAGCAAAAATTGCTAATTTAGTTTCTGTTACTGCTGAGTTAAACGCCAAAGCAGTACACACACGCCATTCGCAAGGTTGGGTAGATGAAGTATTTGATAATTTAGATACATTAATTCCGCGCATTAAAACGGCGCAAACAAATAAAGAAGCTGTTTCGTTAGCCTACCAAGGCAATGTGGTAGATTTATGGGAGCGATTGGTAAAAGAAAATATACCCGTTGATATTGGTTCTGATCAATCATCTCTTCACAATCCTTGGGCGGGAGGTTATTATCCTGCTGGATTATCCCTAGAAGAAAGTAATGAATTAATGGCCTCTAATCCTACTAAATTTAAAGAAGAAGTTCAGAAAACCTTAGTTCGTCATGCTAACGCAATTAATACATTAACAAACAAAGGCATGTATTTTTTCGATTACGGAAATGCTTTTTTATTAGAAGCTGGTAGAGCTGGTGCAGATATTTATGAAACAGAAAAACCAATTAAAGGTGGGCATATAGGAGCCACGTTTAAATATAAAAGTTATGTGCAGGATATTTTAGGGCCAATGTGTTTTGATTATGGTTTTGGACCATTCCGTTGGGTTTGCACGAGTGCTGATGAAAACGATTTGCGTAAAACCGACGAAATTGCTTTACGTGTTTTAGAAGAAATATATAAAACGGCACCTGCAGAAATTAAACAACAATTAAGCGATAATATTATTTGGATTAGAGATGCCATGAAAAATAATTTAGTAGTTGGTTCGCAAGCCCGCATTTTATATGCGGATAGCGAAGGTCGTGTAAAAATTGCTGAAGCTATTAATAAAGCTATTGCTGATAAACAAATTTCAGCACCCGTTGTTTTAGGCAGAGATCATCATGACGTAAGCGGCACTGATTCTCCTTACCGCGAAACATCAAATATTTATGATGGTAGTAAATTCACAGCCGATATGGCCGTACAAAATTTTGTAGGTAATGCTTTTAGAGGCGCTACGTGGATTAGTTTACATAACGGAGGCGGCGTAGGTTGGGGCGAAGTAATTAATGGCGGTTTTGGTTTGGTATTAGATGGAAGTGTAGATGCTGACCGACGTTTAAAATCAATGCTGTTTTGGGATGTAAATAATGGTATTGCACGAAGAAGTTGGGCGCGCAACAAAGAAGCAAATTTTGCAATTAAACGCGAAATGGAACGTACTCCAAATTTAAAAGTAACATTACCAAATTTGGTAGACGAAACTATTTTAAATACTATTAATTTTACATAATACTAACACACTAAAAATAAAGTTTACATCCAAAATAGCAATGCATAAATTTTTATTTTATTTAATGATACTCCTGTATATTTCAGCAGGTGTAAATCATTTTATAAACCCCCAGTTTTATTTAAAAATAATGCCACCTTACCTTCCTTATCACAAGGCCTGTGTATTTTTAAGTGGTGTGTGCGAAATTGTGTTTGCAGTGTTACTACTTTTTAAATCAACCAAAAAAATAGCTGCTTATTTAATTATAGCCATGTTATTTGTATTTTTTACGGTACACATACAAATGCTTATAGATAATTGGAATAAAACAGGTGTTATTTTTTGGATACCAGTTATAATACGCTTGCCCTTACAATTTATTTTTATTTATTGGGCATACACATATAGCAAGACCAATAAAAACTAAGCCTTTTTTATTTCCTATTTTGTAATTTTAAATATGCAAGGCTCTTTTACCAGTTGCATCTAAACATGCTTCTTTCATGCTTTCAGTAAAGGTAGGGTGCGCGTGACTCATACGGCTTATATCTTCGGCGCTTGCCTTGTATTCCATTGCTATAACGGCTTCGGCAATCATGTCTGCGGTACGTGGCCCAATCATGTGTACACCTAAAATTTCGTCGGTAACTTCATCTGCCAATACGTTTACAAAACCGTCGGTATCCATACTCGCTCTTGCTCTGCCACTTGCTTTAAACGGAAAGCTACCTACTTTGTATTTTTTACCTTGTTCTTTTAATTGTTCTTCGGTTAAGCCTACAGCAGCCACTTCGGGCCAAGTATACACTACGCCTGGTATTAAATTATAATCAATGTGGGGTTTTTGTCCTGCTAATTGTTCTGCAACAAAAACGCCTTCTTCTTCAGCTTTATGGGCTAACATGGCGCCTTTAACTACATCGCCAATGGCATAAATATTATCTACGTTTGTTTTTAAATGATTATCAGTTTCTATTCGTCCACGATTATCTAATTTAACGCCTGCATTTTCTAAACCTAAATTTTCGGTGTATGGTTTACGTCCAACTGCTACAAGGCAATAATCGCCTTTAATTTCAACGGTTTCGTCTTTTGCATTTAATGCCGTAACGGTTACTTCTTTAGCGGTAGCTTTTGTGCCAGTAACTTTGTGTTTAAACAAAAACTCAAAGCCTAAATTCTTTTTTAATACGCGTTGCAATTCTTTACTTAGCGAGCCATCCATGCCTGCAATAATTCTATCCATAAATTCTACAACGGTTACTTTACTGCCTAAACGGCCATACACACTGCCTAACTCTAAACCAATTACGCCACCACCAATTATTATTAAATGTTTGGGCACTTCGGTTAATTCTAAAGCTTCGGTGGATGTAATTACTCGTTTTTTATCAATGTTAATACCTGGTAATGATGATGGCTTAGAACCGGTGGCAATAATAGTTTTAGCAGATTCTATTTTCTCCACTGAACCATCGTCTTTTTTAATTTGAAGAGTTGTTTTATTTTCAAACGAGCCAAAGCCTGTGTAAACAGTAATTTTATTTTTTTTCATTAAAAAATTAATGCCTTCAACCGTCATTTTTACAACGCCACGTTTACGCTCTATCATTTGTTTAATATTTACTTTTGGCGCTTTAATATCAATACCATGTTCTTCAAAATGATGTACAGCAT